>JADLEX010000069.1 GCA_020845895.1 Deltaproteobacteria bacterium
CCAGGAGACTGGCGAAGTCCCCGAATTCCCTCCCGAGGCTCGACTCGGCCGTCCTGTACGCCGCCAACTAACAAATTCCGACTGACCGCAAGCCTCACCGTGTCGAGTCAAAGGGCCAAAGACGAGAAACGGCGCGGCTTGTGGCCGCGCCGTTTGTGTCTTGGCTTAACGGATTACTGGAAGCACAGAGAGTCGACGAGACCCGCGGAGTCGTAAATCGCGTCGCCGACGTCGGACACGGTGAAGAGCACCGTGATGGTCGTCATGTCGGCGGGCAGATTCACGGTCGAGAACTTGCCGACGTTGTCTTCCTCGGGCTCGCCGCGCACGCCTTCGCCGCCGGCGTTCTTGAGCTGGCCGTCGTAGACAGCGCCCGTGCCGTTGTAGCCGGCGTCCGCCGAGCCGTCGATGCCGAGGATCGCCATGCTGATGTCTTCCCAGTCGCCCGCGGAGGCCGTGTTGTTCACGGAGCGATTGACCAAGTAGTCGGGCGCGCCCTGCACGATGAGCGTGAAGATGTCGTTGTACGCGCTGCCGGCCCACTCTTCCCACTCCTGCGAGAGGAAATTGTAGGTGGCCTTGAGCTGAGTCATGCCTTCGGGCACCGCCACCGTGGTGGACATGGTGCAGCTCGGCGTTTGGCTGCCGCTGCTGGTCGCGTAGAGGTAGTCCGCGCCGTCACCGTCCGGGAACAGGGCGTCGTACTCTTCGTTGCTCACGCCGAAGGCCACGCACTCGCCGGTGGGCGACCAGCCGGTGTCGAGGGCGATGCAATCGCCGTCGGTCGAGCCGCTGCCGCTGCCATCCGGCGGAAGTTCGGTCTCGCCGGCGTCAGTGGAATCCGTACCGTCGGGCAGTTCCTCGATCGGAGGCGTCTCTTCCGGATCCTTCGGGTTCTCTTCGCCGTCCTCGGTCGAGGGCTGCGAGGTCGAACCGGAGCAGTCGCCGTCGGTGAAGTTGATCTGAGCCGGAACGCCGGACAGCGAGGGCAGGGCCCACGAACCGTCATCGGCGCTGTAGGTGAAGAAGGGGCCGTCCGACGCGGTCGCCAGGATGCCCGACTTCACCGAGCCGTCGCAGCTTTTCACGGAGCCGTTGATGTAGCCGTTCTGCGCTTCGGCGAAGTAGGCGATGTAGAGGCCCTCGCCCGAGGAGCCGATCGAGGGGCCGAGGGCTTCGACGGCGGCCGTGTCGAGAACGAGTTTCTTGTCTTCGACTTTCAGCTTGTTCGCATAACGCAAGCGATTGCCGTAGCCTTCGAGAGACTCTTTCTTGGCAAACGCGAGCATGTACTCGATGCCGTCGAGATCGACGACGCTTTCGAGCACGTCCAGCGGAACCTCGAACTCCTGGTCGATGAGCTTGGACTGCTCCTCATCGAGAACAACGCCGAACAGGAACACCCACCCGTCGGGTGAGGTCACGTCCGCGTCGTCCTCGTTCAGGACAAAGTCCAAACCGGTGGCGGCTTCGAGCGCTTCCTCGGCCGCTTCGTCGCAGCCGGCGCTCACGAGCATCGTCATGGCGAGCGCGAACATCGCGAACGCATACCGTTTTCGCATCAGGTTGTCCTCCCTTGGTCAAAATGGTTCAGCGGTTGCCTCCCGCTTAACTCCCATATGGATTGGCGCAATTCATACCGGAAATCGTCGGCGATGTCAAAAGAATCCGCGCTCGGGCGCGACCGCCGAACGCAAGTCACCGTTGGCGACGACTTGGAATGTCGTCATGGATTGGTGTCTTCCGTTGCCGGCTGCCCCGACGGTGCGTGAAGCGGCCAAGGATCCGATCGGCCCGCCGGCCAAATCAAGGGGTCGTGGGAGGGGATGATCCGGAGCTCCGTTCGAGCCCGGCGCAGGTCATGAAGCCGCGTCAACGTATCCGCGGCCTGTTCGCGGCTCGTCGCCAGACCGATCAGGACCGGTTTTTCAATGTTTGTCATCGTGTAGGCCGCGTCGCCGACCAGAAGGATGTCGCCGGATTTCGTCTTGACGAGGATGGAAATCGATCCGGGCGTGTGTCCCGGCGTCGGAATCACCAACACCGATCCGTCGCCCAGCAGGTCCCTCGAACCGCCAAAGGTCAGGACTTTCGGAGACTTCGTGAAATCCAGTTCTCGGACCCGGACGCCCTCGAAGTCTTCCCGCATGACCCCACGCGAGACCCCGAACGCCCGTTCCAGATACTCCTTTTCCCCCTTGCCGACCCAGACCTTGGCATTCGGAAAGGCGCGAATCTCGCCGGTGTGGTCGAAATGCGTGTGCGTGAGCACGATGTGACGCACCATGTCGGGCGTGATGGCCATGCGGGCGAGCTGGGCGATCACGTCCTGACCCTCGGCCATTTTCGGCAGTTCGTAACCGCGCTCCGCGACGAACTTCAAGAGTCCGCCGAGGTATTCCTGCGGCCGAAACGCAAAATGGTGATTCAGGCCCGTGTCGATCAGCACGATGTCGTCGCCGTGCCGGACGAGCGCGCAAAGGATCGGGATGGTCACAGGGTCCTTAGTGCCGCCCTCATGCAAGTGACCGTCGGTCGACGTCGCTTCGCCGGTCTTGATGAGCCATAGGCCGTCAACGGCAGCGCGGTCGCGAGCGGGTTCGATCACCTCGAACCGGCCCGGGGTCAGTTCCACGGGCGGCGGCTTGCAGGCGGAAAGAGACGCCGCGATCGCCACGACGATCGCGTACACAAAATAACCGCGAAAGAGCTTGTTCGGCATGCCGCGAAAATCCTACCGGCCGACCGCCGGTGTGTCAAACCGCGGCGACGGTGGGACAAGGCGGCGAAATAGGGCGGAATTCGAGGCGGGCAACCCGTTACGCTCCCACAGAAAACGCTCCGCCCCGGGAGCGCGGGCTCCCGGGGCGGCGTGGTTCAGGAATGGATTATTCGCAGCCCGTCGGCGTCGGGTTCGTTTCGTACCCGCCGCCGTAGACCAAGTACGTCATCGTCACCGACGACGCGAAGACCTGCGGCACCATCGTCTCGGTCTCCTCCGTTTCGTCCACGGTCGCGGTGAAGTCGTACGGGCCATCCGCGGGTACGTTGAAGAGCACGAAGACCGAATTCAGCGGATGCGTCGAGGTGCGGGTCAGGCTCGGACCGTTCTCGTCGGAGTAGTACACCGCGCTCTGCCCCGAGTCGTTCGTCACCTCGGCGCAGCCCACGAACTCGTGCATCTCGGGGCCGCCCCACAGCACGAAGCCCAGCACGATCCCGTCCGCTGGGTCGATCGTGATCTCGAAGTACTCCTCGAAGTCGTCGATGATCGCCGTCGGGAACATGAACACCTGCGGCAGCGCGGGCGACGGCAGGTTGAACAGGTACTCGGTCAGGTAGTCGTCGTGCGTGACGCGCACGGAAAACGTTTCGGCGCCGTTGATGGACGGGAACCAGCAGTAGCCGTTCGCATTGGACGTCGTCGAAATTTCGGGTTCGACCGGCTCGCCCGTTTCGTTGTCCACGATCACGCACTCG
>JADLEX010000070.1 GCA_020845895.1 Deltaproteobacteria bacterium
ACGACGGGCTTGTTGACGGTGCGACTCGTCATCGCGTGACGCAGCGTGGCGTCGAGCGTGTCGCCCGAGAGCACGGCGGTCTCGCAGCCCAGCACGACGACGCTGTCGATATTCGGATGCTCGATGGCGCGGCCGATGACGCGGTCGTAGTCGTCCACCTGGCCGCCGCCCGTGATGTCGATGGGGTTTTTCAGCGAGCCGAACTCGGGCACGCAGTCGCGAAACGCCCGCGCCAGGTCGGCGTCGTCGTCGTAGAGCGGCACGTCGTCTTTTTCGCACGCGTCCGTGGCGAGCACGCCGATGCCGCCGCCGTTGGTGACGATCACCGTGTTGTCGCCGCGCGGCGGCGGGGAGAGCGAGAGGAAGCGGCACCACTCGAGCGCCTGCTCGATGCTCTCGGCGCGCAGCGCCCCGCACTGGCGCATGATCGCCGAGAACACATCGTCCGCGCCCGCCAGAGAGCCCGTGTGCGACGCCGCGGCCAGGGCGCCGCGTCGCGACCGGCCCGACTTGATGACGATCACGGGTTTGCGGCGCACCGCGCGCGGCAGCGCCTCGACGAGCTTCGCGCCGTCGCGCACGCCCTCGATGTACATCAGGATCACGCGCGTGTGGTCGTCGTCGACGAGGTAACCGAGCAGGTCGGCCTCGTCCACGTCGCTCTTGTTGCCCACCGAGACGACCGCCGACAGGCCGATGTTTTCGGTGCGCGTCTTGCCCATCATGGCGATGCCGAGCGCGCCGGACTGCGTGATGATGGCGACGTGGCCGGGTGCGATGTCACGGGGACCGAAGGTCGCGTTCATGGAGGCGGCGGCGCTGTAGACGCCGAAGATGTTGGGGCCGAGCACCCGGGCGCCCGCCTCGCGCGCGATGGCGACGACGCGCCGTTCGAGCTCGAGCTCGCCGATTTCGGCGAAGCCCGACGTGATGATCGCGAGATGCTTCACGCCGAGCGCCGCGCAGTCGCGCACCGCCGCCTCGACGAGCGGCGCGGGCACGGCGACGCACGCCAGATCGACCTCGCCGTCGATTTCGGCCATCCGTCGGACAGCCGTAAGACCCATCATCTCGCCGCCCGACGGATTCACCGGGATCAGACGCCCGGCATAGCCCCCGGCGGCGATGTTCGCGAGGATCTTGCTCCCGATCTTGTCGGGGCTGCGCGACGCGCCGATGACGGCGACGGCGCGCGGACGAAAAAGACGGTCAAACACGTTGTCCCCCGGCGCGCCCTCCCGAAAACGTGGGCGGACGCGCGGTGCGGAAGGTCAGGGCGTTTTCAAAATGTCGTGCGGGCCCACGCGTCGCAGGACGGCGACGTCCCGCTCGATCCGCAGCGTGATCCGATACCCCCCTGTCACCTTCACGCGCCAGATTCCCGTCACGCCGCTCATCTTTTTCAGGTCGAGTGACGGATGATCGGGACTCGACGCGAGCAATTCGATCTGTTTGTCGACCCGCGCCCGAATTTCGCGAGGAAGCCTCGCGTAGTCGCGGACGAACCGGTCGGAGAAGACGATGCGCATGGTTGCGGTCCGCTACTTTGCCCGACGTTTCCCGCCACCGGGTTTGGTTTTACGCGCGGTCGCGGGTTTGCCGGCGGCGGCCCGGGATTTCTTTCCGGGTTTCGCCGACCGGATTTCTCGCGTCGCGGTGTGAAGAAAACCGATCGCCGTGGCCGCGTCGTCGAAAGGACCGTGCACCCGCCCGGCGGCGATGTCCTCGTCGGCCTCCGCTTCGGCCTCGCGCCACGGACGCGTGTGATACCAGGCGTCGTCGGCGTGCACGATCCTCGCGGGCCGCATGACGATCGCGCCGTTTTTCAGCTCGGCGCTCACGACGTCGCCGGGACCGAGTCCCAGCGCCTTTCGAAACTTCGCCGGCAACGTGACCGAGCCGTTGGTGGTGACCTTGGTGGTGGGCATGTCGCCTCCTAAGAATCCAAGAATTTCATAATTTATTGTATCCCACCCCTGGGCGCGGCGGCAAGCGACCGCACGCGTCAGTCCCGAAACATCATGCGCAGCTCGTAAACGCCCTCGACGCGCACTTTGGCCATCTCGAACCCGGCCTTTTCGAAGACGTGCAGCATCGGCTTGTTTTCGACGAGCACTTCGGCGGTGAACCCGAGCAAGCCCTGTTTTTTGCCGAGAAACGTCAGATAGGACAGGAGCGCGGAGCCGATGCCGCGATTCTGGTATTCGTCACGCACGACGAAGGCCACCTCGGCGACATGCGAATCGGGCTCCATGTTGTACTGGCCCATCGCGACTACGGTCTCGACCTCCTGCGTCGGATCGAAGACCAGCAGAATGATCTCGCGCGTGTAGTCGATGACGACGAATTCCTGCAGCCGCTCGTGCGGGATGTCGCGGCGCATCGAAATGAACCGGCGATACAGGGTGTTTTCCGACAGGTCGTAAAAGAAATCCTTGAGCAACGACTCGTCGGACAGACGCACGGGCCGGACAAAAATCTCGCGACCCTGCTTGTCGCGTCGGAACGATTCGAGCTCGGGCGGGTACTCGCCACGCTTTCCCGGTAAAAACGCCTGATCGGTGTAAATCAGATGGTGCGCCTTCGCCTCTTGAATCAGCCAGGAACGAAATTTGGGATGGGCGACGGCGATCAGCGCCATGGCCCGGTCGCGGATATTCTTGCCGTGCAGATACGCGATGCCGAATTCGGTGACGACGTAATGCACGTCGCCGCGATTGAGCGTGACGCCGGCGCCCTCGGGAATCAGCGGCACGATGCGCGAGACCTCGCCGCCGCGCGCGGTGGCGGGCAGCGTCAGGATCGACCGCCCGCCCGGGGCCATCACCGCGCCGCGCATGAAGTCGGCCTGACCGCCGATGCCGCTGTAAAATTGACCGCCGATCGACTCCGCCGTCGCCTGCCCCGTCAGATCGATCGCCAGCGCGCTGTTGATCGCGACCATGTTTTCCTGGCGCGCGATGTTCATCGGGGCGTTGGTGTAGCGGATGGAGCGGAACTCCACCTGCGGGTTGTCGTCGATGAACCGGTAGGTGTCGGCCGTGCCCATGCAGAATGCGGCGATGGTCTTGCCGGGGTTGAGCGTCTTTCGCGAGTTGTCGATCACACCCTCGTCGATGAGCCGCGCGATGCCGTCGGTGAACAGCTCGGTGTGCACGCCCAGGTGCTTTTTGGTCGAGAGCGCGCGGATGATCGCGTTGGGCGTCGCGCCGTAACCCACCTGGATCGTGTCGCCGTCCTGCACGAGCCGGGCGACGTAGCGCCCGATGTCGATCATCACCTGCTCCTCGGCCTCGGGCCGATATTCGAGCAGCGGTTCGTCGTGCACGACGATGTAGTTGAGCCGGTCGATGTGGATGAAGCCGTCGCCGTGAACGCGCGGCATTTGCGGATTGATCTGCGCGATGATGAGGCGCGCCTCCTCGGTCGCCGCCTTCACGATGTCCACGCTCACGCCGAGGCTCACGAATCCGTGCTCGTCCGGCGGCGTGACCTGAATCATCGCGACATCGACCTCGACCAGCCCTCGATGAAACAGGCGCGGCACCTGCGACAGAAACACCGGGGTGTAATCGGCGACGCCGGTATTCACCGCGCCGCGCGTGTTGTCGCCGATGAAAAACGAGTTCGCGCGGAAATTCGACTTGAACCGGGGTTCGGCATAGCTCGCGACGCCCAGCGTCCAGACCTGAAAGACCTCGGCGTCCACCACGTGCTTGGGGTGTGATTCGACGTATTTGGTGAGCGCCTGAATGAGGTACTGCGGCTCGCCGCACGCGGTGCCGACAAAGATCTTGGACCCGCGGTGAATCTGCGAGAAAATCCACTCTTCGGTCTGGAATTTGTCCGGATACCGCTCGCGCCAGACGCGTAAGGGATCGTCGTGACTGTCCCGGCCCATGCGCCCTCCCCGGCGCACCGTTTATCGGACGCGACGCGGTGTGTCAACGAAAATCGGCGGTTTTCGGGCTCACGGACGGGATCGGAGAGCCGCCGCGTCGTTCAGCAGCCGCAACAGCCCTCATCGTCGTCGTCCGAGTCGTCGGAGTTGCCCGCCGCGTCATCGTCGTTGGTCGCGCTGTCGTCGTCCGCGTCGTCATTGCCGGTCGCGTCGTCGTCTCCCGTGTCGTCGTCCGATGTGTCGTCGTCCTCGGCCGGCGGCGGCGTCAGCGTGACGACGAGCACCACGTCGCGCGCGAAGTCGGAAAGCGTGACGACGAGTTCGCCATCGCCCCACGCAAGCGCGCCCGACGGCAGGTCCGTCCACTCCCCCTCCCACGTGTCGAAGAGCTTCGCCGCGACCCCGAAATCCGCCGCGTCGATCGGGCCGGCGGGATCCAGCAAACGCACGACCGCGCCGGTCACCACCGTCGGATCGTCCATCGGCCCCCACCAGTCGCTGCGCCAGTCGTGCACCCACGCCCAGATCGACGCGCCGCCGTCGCCGAATGCGCGCCGGGCATACGCTTCGAGATGCATGTCGCCCGCGTCGGCGCGCACGGGCGCGACGTTGTCGAATTCCGCCACGTGCACCGTTTGCAGGAATGCCTTCGGCGCCGCGTTGTGATACCATAGGTCGTTCGGCTCGATGTAGTTGTCCCACCACCAGTTCATCGCGCCGCCCGCGTAACCGTTCGCCAGCGCCGACCAGATGCCGTTGTGGATGTTGACGCCGATCGTGTCGCGCTCGTGCGCTACGCCCTGGAAATCCACGCCGAATTCCGACAGCAGCAGCGGCGTTCCCTTGTCGAAATACAAAAACCGGAACCACGGAATCAGCCACGAGCCATAGGTGTACATGTGGCGATTGTTGAAGTCCCACGTGCCCAAATCGAAACCCGGCAGCGGCACGGGGGAGCCGTAGCTGGTCGTCACCATGTGGGCCGTCGGATCGAGGGCGCGGATGCGCTCGGCTGCGTCCTGCGACCACGGATTCATCAGGCCCGGGCCGACGCCGAAGATCAGGTCGGCCTCGTTCCACAGCTCCCACGCGAAGACCGAGCGATAGGCGTGATATCGCGCGACGATGTAACGGTGCAGCTTGCGCGCGTAGGCGAGCGCGTCGTCGTTCGTGAAGTACTCAGCGCTCGACGCGCACGGTCCGCCGTTCGCCGCGTTGTAGGGGTTCTCCGCCCAACTCGACCACGCCGACGTCTCGAACTGGCTGTGTTGGTGCAGCACGAGCTGGATGTAAACGCCGAGCGACTCGGCGTATTCGAAGACCGTGTCGAGCTTCGCGCCCACCGGCTGGCTGTAGCGCCCGAGGCCGTCGTAGTAGCCCGTCCAATGGTAATCGCCCCACTCCAGCGTGAGCCCTTGGCCGAAGTGCGTGAGCCACAGGCGCGTCCAGTCGCCGCCGCCGCCCACGAGCGCATCGAGATAGTTCTCGTAGGCGTACGAGCCGGAGTCCTCGCGCACCCAGTCGATGTTGAAGCCCAGCGGCACATACGGATCGCCGCCGTCGATCTGAAACGCGGCGGAATTCTTAACGCTCACCCGCGCGAAGCCCGTATGCAACGGCGGGTGGGCAAGCATCGCCACCGGCCCCCACGTGTCCTCGCCGTCGCCGTCCGTCGCGCGCACGAGGCCGGTGTACGAGCCCGTCTCGAGCGGGGCAAATCGCGCGCGAAATCCGCCGTCGCCCGACGCGGTCCACTTTTCCAAGTCGCCGTCCAGCGAGCGCTCGTAGGGTTCGAACCAGAACGCGGGCACGACGATCGTGTCGCCGCCGGGCGTCTCGAGTTCGAGATTCACCTCGATCTCATCGGGGTCGTAGGGATTCGCGTAGGCGTCGCCGAGCGTGATCGAAAATTCCACGCGGTCGTAGAGATCAAGCTCGATCGCCGCTGGAGAGACGTCTTCGATGGAAGCCGCGTGGGCCGTGCCCGCCAGCAATAACGCCAAGAGAATTCTAATGGGCCATTGGATTAATCGACGTCGATTGAGACGCTGGTCTGTCATTTCGAGTGAGGCTGCCCGGCCGAGTCGAGAAATCCCTTTGAATTGCGAACCGCGAAGGGATTCCTCCACTCCGCTTCGCTCCGGTCGGAATGACAGAATTCCGCGCCACGTGGACATTTCACACGCTCCGCTACAAGTTTGACCCGCCATCCGCCTGTTCCGGCTGCTTGGGAAACCACGGCACGAACGCGCTGGTGCGCCGGACGTAATCGTCATAGCCGGGCCGATTCGTACGCAGGTGCCCTTCGAGCATCGGTACGCCCGAAACGCGCACGAGCAGCACGGTGACGACGATCGGGCTGACGATCGTCCAGAATCCAAAGGGCGCGCTCGAACAAAGCAGCCACAGTCCCCACCAGATCAGGCACTCGCCGAAATAGTTGGGATGCCGCGACCAGCGCCACAAGCCCGTATCCAGCACGCGGCCGCGGTTCTCGGGCCTTGCGCGAAACTCCACGAGCTGTTGATCGGCGGTCATTTCGATGATGAGGCCCGCGGCGAAGACGAGCAGACCGGAACCGTCGACGACACCGAGCCGCGCCGGACCGTCGGCCGTCTGCACGACGAGGATCGGCAGCGCGATCACCCACATCAGCACGCCTTGAAGGACGAAAACGACAAACAGGCTCTTCCACCAGAAGGCGTCGCCGAATTTCGCGCGCATCGCGGCGTAGCGCGGGTCCTCGCCCCGACCCACCGAACGCAGCGCGATGTGCCACGCGAGGCGAAGCCCCCAGAAGCCGACGAGCATCAATACGAGAAAACGGCGCGGCGCGTAGCCGTGGGAGAGTACGTTGGCGATCGACGCGATCATGACGAAGCCGAGACCCCAGAACGTGTCGACGATGCTCGCGTCGCGACGGATCAGGCCGGCGATCCACACGCCGAACATGAGCGCGACGACGGACGCGGCGGTGGCCCCGGCAACGATCACGAGTTCCGTCATACGTTCGCCCCCCTCGAATTTTTGCGCGATTCGGGTAGGGGATATTAACCGTGGGTCGCCCCCGATGCCAAGCAAACCGGGGGCGGCGAGTGCCGCCTCCCAAAAAAAAACAACCGGCGGGAAACCCCGCCGGTCGTCTCGCCTGTCGAGGCGTCGCCGATCTCCGTGATTACCGGCGACGGCACCCCTCGCTTTCCTCGCAGGTCACATCCAGCCCCTGCCCGTTGTTGATCGCGTCGGCGGTGTCATTGGCCCACCCCAAGTTGACACGCCC
>JADLEX010000071.1 GCA_020845895.1 Deltaproteobacteria bacterium
CGTCCGAACTCTTCGTCGTTCGCGAAGGGCAGATTGATGTGCGTCGATTGGAGATTCGACCAGCCGTGTCCCCGGCAGTCGAAGATGCGATTGTACGCCTCGTACACCGCGTTGAAATCGTGCGGCCACAGGCGCGTCTGCGTGAGCGGGTCCATCCACGGGTGCGCGCCGGTGCCGAGCAGCCGCGCGCCGCGTTCGCGCGCGTACACATCGGCGCGCCGCGCGTGGTCGGTAAACGCATCCGCGAGTCCGTCGAGCGATGCGGCCGGACCGTTCGTCTTGAATTCGATGACGTGAAGGACCAGCTCGTTCGACCACTCGATGGGGTCGTCGTCGCGGTGCGCCCGCGCGTGCGCGTCGAGCAGGGCGTCGCTGATCGGGGCCACGTCGAGCGTGCGCGCATCGACGATCATGGACTCGATCTCGATGCCGACACCGTCGAAGAGGCCCAGTCTCGTCATCCGCCCGTCCCATTCGCGACAACCGCGCCTCGTTGCCGCTCGATGCGGTCTCTGAAGTGCTTCATGACGAGGTGGTAGAGCTCGTCCTGCAGAACGGCGTCTTCGATTCCCGATTCGATGCTGGGGTTGTCGTTGATTTCGATCACCACGCACCGCTTTTCGAGTTCCTTCAGATCGACGCCGTAGAGTCCGCGGCCGATGAGATTCGCGGCGCGCACCGCCGTCTGCACCACCAGCGGCGGCGCGTCCTCGACCGGGATCGTATCCACCGGGCCGTAACGCGTGCGCCCGTTCTGGGAGCGCTTCACGATCTGCCAGTGCTTGCCCGCCATGTGATAGCGGCACACGAACAGCGGCTTTCCGTCGAGGACCGTGACGCGCCAGTCGAAAGGCGTCGGGACGAACTCCTGCGCGACGATGAACTCGGATCGTTCGAGCAACTTCTCCGACCCCGATTTCAGTTCGTCCTCGTTCTTCGCCTTGATGACGCCGAACGAGTAGAAGCTGTCGGGTTGCTTGAGCACGACCGGCAGGCCCAGGGTCGGGACGACGGCGTCGAGATTGTCGCGGCTGACGATCATCGTCTTCGGAATTGGAATCTTGTGGCGGCCGAGCAACTCGGCGAGATACACCTTGTTCGTGCAGCGCAGGATCGAATCGGGATCGTCGATCACGACGAGCCCCTCGGCCGCGGCGCGGCGCGCGAAGCGAAAGGTGTAGTGGTTGACGTTGGTGGTGTCGCGGATGAACAGCGCATCGAACTCGCCGATGCGGTCGAAATCCTCGCGCCCGATGATCTCGACCTCGAAGTCGAGCGCCTCCGCGGCCTTGACGAATTTCTTGACCGCCCGCTCGTCCGACGGCGCCGAGTCGTCGCGCGTGTCCCACAGGATCGCCATGTCGTAAAAGCGCTCGGGCCTCTCGCGCACGGGGGCCGGATAGCGTTCGAGATGGCTCTTCGTCGCCGCGATGACAAAGGGCCGGTGCGCCTCGGGGATCTCGCTCGCGGCGATCGGCTTGATGTGCTCGAGCTCCCACGTCTCATGACGGCGGAACTCGGCGCGCAGCAGCGGCGCGCGGAATTTCGCAAAGAGCTTGCCCGCCAGATGGTCGTAGCGCTTGGCGACGTTGCGCCCGAAGTAGACCGACAGCACGAAGTGGTCGGACTGCAGCGGCGCGAGGCTTTTGTCGATCAGTTCGTCGAGGTCGTCGCCGGCGAGTTTGATGATGGTCGCCGACTTCAAATCCTGGATCGTGGAGATCGAGGGCATCACCTTGTGGCCGCGCGCCTCGGCGAGCAGCGACACGTAGTAGCCCACGCTCTGGTAGCGGTACGACCGGCACAGGTTCATGACGCGCAGCCCGCGCTCGCGGGCGAATTCGGGCTGCGTGAGATATTGACGGGCGAGCACCACGCGCACCCCCGGCACGTCGAGCGGCCAGTTGTGCAGCCGCTCAACCACGACGAGGTTTTTCACGGTGTCCGTCGTTTCGCCGGGGTTCGATGAGGAGAAGGTTTGCATCGTAAGTGACGATTCCTAAAAGAATGGCGCCGATCACGCGGTCGATCGCGATCGGGTAATGGTGGCTTTGGGCCACCGGGTTGGGCCACAGGGGGTCGGCCACGAGCACGGTCTTCGAGGCCGAGTCGTATCCGCACAGCACGACGAAGTGCCCCGACGGATCGCCGCGCACGTCATCGTCAACCATGTCATCGCCATACTCGCGCGATGTGCGATGCAAATAGGTCGCCGACAGGCCGGTCAGGATCGGCACGCCTCGCTGCAAATGCTCGCGGATCAAGCGCCGCGTCAGATCCTCGAAACGCAGTTCGCCGCCGAGTTCAAAGAAATCCAGGTACGCCGCGGTCGCCGCCTGCAATCGCCGGCTGCGCTTGTGCGCGGCCTGACGGCGGAGTTTTTCGGCGATGTCGGGCCGCGGCTCCGTGAACCACGTGGGGTCGAAGAGCTTGAGGTTGTACGTGTAGATCGTCGCGGAGTACCCGCGACGAAGCGCGTGCACCGCCAGGAAACCCGCAAGGGTTCCGCCGGTCTCGAGCATGGGGATTTCGGCGGCGATGCCGCGCAGCGAAGCGCGGTCGCCCCAGTATTCGTAAACGGCGTGAAGGCAGGTGGGTCCACAGGTGACGTCGTCCGGCTGACGCCGGATCGGAAACGTCAGGCGCGTCTCCATGTCCATGTGGCCGGGCTGCGTCATGATCCCGCGATTTCTCGGTCGCGCCGCGTTTGTCGCCGTGGCCTTTAGCTAATCGCTTCGCGCGGCGGTGTCAACGAAAACGGTCTTCGTGAGCGTTTCCAAGCCTCGCAGGGGAAGCTCGCGGCCAGTCGTCGCGCGCGGTGAAGTTCCGAGAGAAACAGCCATCGATTGATTCACCTTTTTCCTGGTGTTCATCGTCGATTCGCGGTATGGTTGTTGGTGTTGAACGCCTCGATGGCGTTCTTTGAATCGGGGTCGGCGATGGAAAACAGCAATTCACGATATCATTTTGCGGTTTCATTTCTCCTCGTTTTCATTTTTTGGGCGATTCCGGCTATCGGCGATTGGCGGATCAGCCACGTCGCACCGGGCCAGAGTCTCGGCACGTACGCGCCGCAGCGCATGATCCTGTCCGATCCCGACACGGGTGAGATTCACATCTTCTTCTACGGCCACGCGGTCACGCATGCGATCGTGAACGGCGACGACGTGGAATGGGATATTGTCGATCCAAGCGCGGAAGGGCGAGGTCCGATCTCCGCGGCGTGGACGCAGGACGGGAGACTCGGTGTGGCTTGGGGGGACGCGATCCAGCGGCGGGTTTTTCTCGCCGTGCAGGATGAAGATGGAGAATGGAACGTGCGCGAGGTCGATGACGCATTGCCGATGATCTGGGGTGCGTCGGCGATCGCCCTGGCGTTCGACGGAATGGGAAATGCAATCATCGGGACCCGAGGTTACGACGCGCAGGCACGAGAAGAAATCGTGCGCCTGATTCAGGTGAGCGATACGACGACAACATTGTTCGAGACGGCGGATCACGACGGCGTCGCCGAACTCCTGCGAGGAGCCGACGATGTCGTTTGGTACTTCTACTCGACGTTCGATGACGGCGGTCTGGCGACCATCGACATCGATTCAGGACTGATCTGGGAGGAGTGGACACCCTGGAATTTGACGCCGAGCGGCGAAATGGTCGACCCCGGCGTCGCCCTATGGCCCATCGACAATGGGGTCGCCGGGGCCGTCGTCGGTTCCAGGTTCGTCAGCGGCTATAAGGACAGCTACGAAGACTACGAATGCGCCATCGTCCGAAATTTCGAGTCCGATTTACCGGGCCAATACCGGGATCTCCCGCTGCCTTTCGATCTCCCGAACGAGATCGACGCGGTCGCTGGCTGGGGCACGGACGACGGGGAATTATCGGTGGTGATGGGGAACCGCGGACGGTTGGTCCTTGCCGACTATGATGCGTCGGGAGCGCTGTCGCCGGACTCGACCGTGCTGGAGGTTTCGAGCGCGCCGGATTCCCGCGATCCCCAATTGCGGCTCGATGCCGTGCGCGGCGTCGACGGGCACCCCGTTGCCTCGATGATCGACGAAGGTCGGTTGGAACTCGTTGACCATGACGGCTATGACTGGATGCGCCGGGTTCTCGCCGACTCCGCGATCACACACTCCCCGCACATTTGGATCGATTCGTCCTTGCCCTCGCCGGTCATCGAATTGTTGTCGTATTCCTTTGCGGACGAACCCCGGCTGCGTCTCGACCGCTTCGATTCCACGTGGTCGACCATGACATGGCCCCTTCCGGTGAGTCCGGACGAGTATGAGAGTTCTGTGAATCTCAGTGCCGCGCGCACCGAGGACGGCACCTGGTACGCGCTGATCGAATACCACCTTTATCCCGGGTGGCGCGTGGCGGTGTTCCGATTGGACGCCGACGAGTGGGTTCCCGTCACGTTACCGGTTATGCTCGAATCGTCTCTGGACCCCCAAATGCGAATAGGAGCGGACGGCGAAATCTACATCGGCGCCAGGTCGCTGGGTGGGTATCAGGTGCTCCGGCGAGCGGGAGACGAGTGGGACGTTTTCGACACGGCCGACCAGTTTCCCTTGTCGCCGATGGAGCAGGCCGATTTCTACGTGGATACGAACGGCGACTTCCACGTCCTCGGCACGACCCCCGCCGGTCTCAGCTTGCGATACTTTTTCTATGACACGGACGCAGGCGAATGGAACCGCGAGACCGTGGATGCACCGCTCAGTCGTTGCTCCGCGTCCAGCCGGATTCGCGTTGTGCCCGCCGGAGATGGATCCCAAGTCGTCGCCATGTGTCTGAGCCCCTGGGTCCATGACGACGATCAAGGAAAACTGACGGCGTATGTCCGGACCGACGTCGGAGACTGGCACTCGATCCCCATTCACAATGCGATGTGGTCAGGTGCGGAAGGGGGAATCGACGGCGTGTGGACCGGCGACACGGCAAAATTCGTCATCAGTCACGAAGGGAAGATGAATGTCATTCAGGTCGACGGACTCTCCGTGGAGAGCGATTCGATCGATGGCGCGGTGGGCGGCGGAGCGATCGATCTCCTGATCGCGGAATCGGGAGACGAGTTCATCGCTTACGATTCCGCGGCGGGCGTCGCCCTCGCGTATCCGTCCGAATTGGGCGACACGCTGGAAAGACCCTGGACACCGGATGCGCCGCATGCCGCCGTGCCGATGTCCGAGCTTCCGCTCGAAAGATACGACGGTCGGTGTTCTGATCCGGGCGACGACGATTCGTGGGACGATGACGGCAACGACGACATCGCGGACGACGATCTTTCGGCCGATGACGATTCGGGCGACCCCGGCGACGATGACGACTCCGGAAACCATCACGGCGGCTCGGACAGCGACGACTCGTCCTGGTGCGGTTGAACGCATCGCGGCGATATTCGACCTCCACATGGAATTTTGTTGACACCCGCGCGTCGGCGGACCAACATGGGCGCGCCACCCGTTCGGGGGTCTTCCCATGACGCCGATTCTCCAGGCCGCCGAGTCCGCCACGTGCGGGCAGCCCGACAAACTCTGCGACGTGATCGTCGAGAACATTCTCGACCACATCCTCGCCGACGATCGCTTCGCGCGGGTCGATCTCGACGCGATCGCGACGCGCGGGATGATCCACCTCGCCGGCGAGATCACCACGCGTTCCTACGTGCACCTCGAAGCGATGACGCGCCGCATTCTCGCCGAGGTCGGCTATATCGACCCCGAGACGCAGTTTGTCGCGGGCAGCGTCGCCGTCGTTGCGCTCATCGGCGAGCAGAGTCCCGAGATCGCTCTCGTCGTGGACAACAAGGGCGCGGGAAACCAGTGCGTGTGCGTGGGATACGCGACGTACGAGATGGAGAAGATCGGCATGGCCGGCGACTACGTCCCCTTCGCGCAGTGGCTCGCGCACCGGTTGACGCGCCGGCTCGAAGGCGTGCAGTTCCACGACGGATTCAAGACGCTGTATCCCGACGGCACGAGCCAGGTTGTTGTCGAGTACGCGGGCGGCGTGCCCGTGCGCGTGCTGGACGCCGCCATCGCCTGTCACCACAGCCGCGCGCTGCCGCTCGAGCGAGTGCGCGAACGGCTCCGCGACGAGGTCATCGAACCCGTGCTGGCCGCGCTGCCCGCAGGACTCGTCGCCGACACGCGCCGCCGCGCCAATCACGCCGGGCCGTTCACCGTCGGCGGCCCTGCCGCGGACCTCGGCCAGTCGGCGCGCAAGGGCGTCAGCGACGCCTACGGCACCGCTTGCGCGTTCGGCGGCAGCTCCGCCGTGGGCAAGGACCCGACCAAGACGGACCGGGCCGCGCTCTACATGTCGCGCTATCTGGCGAAAAACCTCGTCGCCGCGGGCTTCGCCGACCGCGCCGAGGTCAGCCTGATCTACGTGCTGGGCGAGGGCGCGCCGATCTCGGTGCAGGTCAACACCTTCGGCACGGGACGCGAGCCCGACGCGCGGCTCGCGGACAAGCTCACGCGCGCGGTCGATCTGACGTGCGCGGGCATCGTCGAGCACCTGCAACTGCGAAAGGTGCGCTACGCTCCGTTCGCTTGCGGCGGGTACTTCGGACGCACCGAGCTCGATGCGCCGTGGGAGCGACTCGACCTGAAAAACGCCCTGACGACAGGCCATTCGTGAAGACGGGAGAACGGCCATGACGACGACCAGACGCCCGGGATTCGCCACGCTGTGCGTTCACGGGCGGAAGCATTGGGACAAGCACGAGGACGATTTCCCGATCCGCAGCGTTTCGACGCCGATCTACATGTCGTCGACGTTCGCGTTCGCGAGCGCCGAGGAAGGCGCGGGGATCTTTTCGGGCGAGCAGGGCGGTTACGTGTACACGCGCCTCGGCAATCCCACGACGACGGCGCTGGAAAAGGAGATGGCGTATCTGGAAGGCGCGGAGGCGGGACTCGCCTTCACGTCGGGCATGGCGGCGATCTCGGCCATCACGTTCGCACTGTGCCGGACGGGCGACAACCTCGTCGCCGCCCGCTGCCTGTACGGCGGCACGCACAAGTTTTTCGATGGCATGTGCCCGCGATTCGGCATCGAAGCGCGGCCCGTGCGCGGGACGGATCTCGAGTCCGTGGCCGGCGCGATCGACGAGCGTACGCGCATGATCTACGTCGAGACTCCGGCCAACCCGAACATGGAACTGATCGACATCGAGGCCGCGGCCAACGTCGCCCGAAATGCGGGGATTCCACTCGTGGTCGACAACACCTTCGCCACGCCGTATTTGCAGAACCCCATCCACCTCGGCGCGACAATCGTCATGCACTCGGCGACCAAGTACATCGGCGGGCACGGCGACACGGTCGCGGGCGTCGTGGTCGGGCCCCAGGAGTTTATGGATATGTTGCGCGGCGAGTACCTGCGCGACCTGGGCGGCAACATCAGCCCCTTCAACGCGTGGTTGCTGCTGCGCGGGCTCAAGACGCTGCCCGTGCGCATGGATCGCCATTGCCAAAGCGCCATGGAGATCGCCCAATACCTGAACTATCACCCCAAGATCGAGCGCGTGTATTACCCGGGCCTTCGCAATCACCCGCAATACGACCTCGGGCGTCGCCAGATGCGCGGGTTCGGCGGGATGATCGCGTTCGACGTCAAGGGCGGGCGCGACGCCGGCCGCGGCGTGTGCAACGCCGTGCGCCTGTGGACGCTTGCGGTCAGCCTGGGCGACGTGGACAGCCTCATCGAGCATCCGGCCAGCATGACGCACTCCACGTACACCGAGGAGCAACTCGCGAAGGCGGGGATCGGAACGGGCATGGTCCGCCTGTCCGTCGGCCTGGAGGACGTGGACGACCTGATCGAGGACTTGCGTCTGGCCCTCGACCGCGTCTGAGCGCATCCGGGTCGCTTGCCCTCCGTCCGCACTCGTGGTCAATTGCGCGACCATGACGAAGTGGCCGTTTGCCCCGTCGCCCGGCAGTGGGCGATACGTCGCCGCCGTGCTCGCGGCATCGCTTGTCCCGCTTGCGCTCGCGCCGTTTCCGCCGCTGCAGGACCTGCCCGACTGGGCGTTTCAGGCGCGCATCTGGAACGACATCGGCCGCGACGCCTCGGGCCTTGCCGCGCACTACGAGATCGTCGGACTTCCCGTCCCCAACAGCGTCGTCACGATCGCGATGGCATATCTCGCGCGGTGCGTCGGGTATGTGTGGGCGGCAAAGTCGCTCGCGATGTTCACGGCGATCTTCTTCGCGCTAGCTTTTGTGCGTTTCGTGCGCGCGTCGCGGCGCGATTACGCGCCGGGCGTGGAACTCCTCGGCGCTTTCTTCGCCGTTGGTCATTTTTTCTGGATGGGTTTCCTGAACTTTCAACTCGGCCTCGCCGTCGCGTTCTGCGTGCTCGCGGATGTCCTGAACGGTCGGGGTGCGCCGATCCCCCATCGCGCGGCTCGCACGGCGATCGGCCTCGTCGCCTGCTGGTTCTGCCACTTCCTCGCATTCGCCGCGCTGCTCGTGGCGCTTGCCGGACTCGTGTTCGATCGTCATCGCTTTCGCCCCGGCGCATACGCACGCCTCGCGCTGGCGGCGTTGCCGTCGCTTGCGCTGCTCGTCTGGTACGCGTCGGCGCGCGCGGGCGATTTCTTCGTCGGCTATCGCTACGCCAATCCCGTGAAGTGGTTGTGGTACAAGATCGGCCCCTTCGCCGTCGCGACGGGTTTCTACCCGGTCACGTCGCCCGGAACGCAGTGGGTGGTCGCCGCCATCAACGTACTTGCGACGCTCGCGCTCGGCGCGATCGTGCTTGTCGCGCTCGTCCGGCTCGTGCGCGACCGGTCGCCGCTGCGCTTCGCGGTGCTCGCCCTCATCGCCGTCGGCCTTGTCGCTCCGACGCGATTCTTCGAGGTGATTCGACCGGGCGAGCGATGGCTCTTTTTCGGCGTTCTCCTGGTGCTCGCCGCCGCGCCGGGTTTCGATCTGTCGCCGCGATGGACGCGCCGCACCGCGATGGCGCTCGTCGTCGTGTCGCTGCTGAGCGGTGTCCAGGCGCTGGGCGCGGGGTTTGCGATCCGACGTTACGTGGAAGGCATCGAGCGCGCCGTGCCGCCGGGCGCGACGATGCTCGTCGTCTCCGACAGTCACTTTCATTTTCGCGAGGAGCGGCCCTGGGCCGAGAAAGCTCGCGACCCTTATAGCTGGCCGAACTGGGTGTCGGCGCTGAAGTTCGCGCCGAACTGGAATCGAGTGCGTTCGGGAGGCTACGCGCCGGAGCTGTTTCCCAGCGGCTTGGTGCGCCCGCGTCCGCGCGACCTGCCTCCGCTGGGCGGATTGTCGGGCCTCGGCGAAGCCGCTGCGACCGCGCCCTACGATGCGATCGTCGCGTCGGGTATCGCGCCGAATCTTCGCGCGATCGAATCCGCGGCGCGCGCGAATTTCGCGGCCGGAGCGCGGGGACGCAATTTCGTGGTACTCACGCGCGCAAACCGCTCACCCTGACCGGAGCGTTCACTTCGTCCGCCGAAAGACGAGGTCGTTGCGGATCAGCCAGTCGTTGAAGTCGATCAGGTCGAGCCCGAAGTTGTGCAGGCGGTTGAGCTCCGGATCGGGCGGAGGCAGCTCGGCATTCAGGTCGCGCAGCAGGTCGCCTTCGTACGAGAAGCAGTACGACATGTTGCGCTTCGCGTTCTTCTTCAGCTTGGGACCGTAGAACTTGTCCTCGCGGTACTGATTCGCCGCGTCGTAGCAGTAGTCGTTCTCGCGGCGGATATTCCACTGGTCGTCGTGCACCATCATCGCGTAGCGAGGGCGCGGATTGTCGCGCAGCAGGCTGCGTCCGACGAAGCCGTTTTCGACTTCGAGTCCCATGAGGTCGAGCAGCGTGGGCGGGATGTCGACGTGGCTTCCGAGTTCGCGATTCATGCCCGGCGCGACCGAGCCGTCGGGCGTGTAGATCATCATCGGCAATCGGAAGTAGATCTCCAGCTTGCGCGTCATGTCGAGCTTCACGTCGTCGGGAAAGCGCCAGATGCCGTGATCGCCGACGAAGATGAAGATCGTGTCGTGAAACCACGGTTTGTCCTTCGCGAGGTCCATCAACAGGCCGATCGAATGGTCGGTGTAATAGATGCCCCGCGAATAGTTGTCGTAGTCGCCCGCGTATCGCTTGCCTGGAAAGACCGGATCGGTCGGGTAGCTCTGCTGAAACGGGTAGTGATTCGACAGCGTGAGCAGCTCGGCGAAAAACGGCTTGGCCGAACGGTCGATCACGTCGAGCGAGTGACGCACGTGGTCTTCGTCCGA
Source organism: Deltaproteobacteria bacterium (assembly GCA_020845895.1). Classification (NCBI taxonomy): domain Bacteria; kingdom Pseudomonadati; phylum Myxococcota; class Myxococcia; species Deltaproteobacteria bacterium. The sequence goes on from JADLEX010000071.1 coordinate 10,272, forward strand.
CGGCCCCCAGCCCACCATCGTGTGGGGGATCGTCTCGTAGTCTTTGATGTCGCGCACTTCCTTCATGCCGTGTTTCTTGAAGAACGTGCGCGCGTTGGCGTAGTTGCCCTTGTACGACTTGAGCAGCAGCGTGTGATAGTCCTGATCCTTGAAGATCGAGGGCAGGCATTTCAGGTGAATGTCCGGATACGTCTGGAAGATCGATCCGCCGCTCACGCGCTCGTACATCGAGCAGTGGATCGCGCACTCGCTGCGCTGCGTCTGATGGGCGTTGGCGTAGAAGGGATCGAAGACGAGCGACTGCGCGCCGAGAGCGTCGAGATTCGGCGTCAGCGATGCCTTCGCGCCATACAGCCCCATCTCGAACGCGCGCACGGATTCGAGCACCACGAGCAGCACGTTCTTTTTCACGAAGGTCCGCCGTTCGCGGTCTGGATCTGGAACTTTCTTCAGACGTCCATGTGACGTCGGATCGAAATTGTAGAGATCGTCGTCGAAGGGATAGTAGCGCGCGGTGTGGCGCTTCACGCGCTCGGTGCGTTTCGAGAGTGCCCGGTCGTTCTCGAACATCATCGCGACACCGTCGCGCAGTAAATACATCACCGGCTCGTTTTGGACCCGCGCAAGCGGGTGCGCCCGGGTTGCCTCGAACGTTCCGACGAGGACGGCCAGCACGACGAGCAGCCCGATCGCGGGTCCGAGTCGGGGAACGCCGTCGAATCTCTGCTCCGCGACCACCAGCATCGCGGCGGGGATGGCGACGCCGAACACGAGATCCTGCCACCGGAGCAACTCGAAAAAGCTGGTGCCGAGCCCGGCGGCATCGCGCCATTGCAGCATGATCTCCAGCGTCGGCCACGACTGATAGAAACGGAAGTAGAACAGGAAACCGATATGGAGAAGAACCACAACGAGCGCAAAGACGCCTAGCAGGGGCCATCGCCAAATCCGGCGGCGCGGCAGCAGCACGAAGACCCCGGCGACGAAGACGGCGAGCGCGAAGATGTCGAGGAGAACGAGCGGATGGAAGCGCTCGCCGAGCGAGAACCAGGCGTAAGCGCCCGCGACCGCACCGAAGGAGATGGACGCCAGGAGCGGAATCCACGCGGTTCGGGGAAAGGCCGCGCGCAGCGCCCCCGTGGCGACGCGGGCGAGTCGCTTGGCTCCGCCGTCCGGCCGCGGCGTGGTGACCCTTTCGTTGACGACGGGTTTTGTCGCAAGGGCGCGTTTTTGCGCGGGTCTGGTCTTTTTCAAGTCACCGTCTCTTCCACAGCCCCGATGAATTCCTCATCGGCATGCGCGCGAGTTCGCGCCGTCATCGTCAAGTGCGTGACAATTAGATGAATTTCGCGTGACGCGTCAATGGTGAATACATGAGGAGCCGTCGTCGGGGGCGATGAGGGCCGGACGGGGCACTGTCACCCTGAGCGTCCTTGCCGCTGTCATCCTGAGCGTAGCGAAGGATCTGGTCGCGGGTCGGGAGTAGATCCTTCGCTACGCTCAGGATGACAAACGCGGGGGGCGCTCAGGATGACAAACGCGGGGGGCGCTCAGGACGAACGTACTCTAGAAATTCGTCGCGCGCGGAACCTCGTTCGGCAATGGCTTCGGGTAGCGGCTCCTGAGTTCCTTCACCGCGCCTTCGAGCCCGCGCACCGACATCTCGAACATGGGGATCTGCTCGCGGATCATGTTGAGCGTAAACGTCCCGTACGACACGTTCCACTCGTCCTCGGGGATCGGGTTGATCCACACCGCGTGCGCGAAATTTTCCTTGATGCGGCGAAGCCACGCGAGTCCCGAATTCGACTGCGGCGTGGCGTAGTCGATCGCGCCGCGCGGGTGCGTCAGTTCGTAAGGGCTCATGCTCGCGTCGCCGACGATGATGACGCGCGTTTCGGGGTCGCGGCGGAACAGATCGTCCACCTTGACCGGCTTTTCGTAACGCATCGGATCTTCATAGACCACGTCGTAAACGCAGTTGTGAAAGTAGAAAAACCGAACGTCCTTAAACTGGCCACGCGCGTAGTTGAACAGCGTGCGCGTGAGGCGCACGTAAGGCGTCATCGACCAGCCGCCGTTGTCGAGAAAGATGAAGAGCTTGAGTTTGTCGACCTCGCGTCGCTCGAAGACGAGCTCGATCTCGCCGCCCTTACGCACGGTCTCGCGGATGCTCTCGTCGATGTCGAGTTGATCGCGCGGGCCCGCCGGCGTCATCTTGCGCAGGCGATCGAGCGCCTCGCCGATGTTCCGCGTCGTGAGCATCTGCCCATCGGCGTAGTCGATGTAGCGCCGATCCATCGCCACCTTGATCGCGCTGCGGTTGCCGGGCGCGCCGCCCACGCGCATGCCATCGGGGTGGAATCCGCCATGGCCCACGGGGCTTCGCCCGCCCGTGCCGATCCAGCGATCGCCGCCGTCGTGGCGCTCGGTCTGGTCTTGCAGGCGCTTGCGGAAATACTCCATCACCTCGTCGGGGTCCATACCGCGTAGCGCCGCCTTTTCCTCTTCGCTCAGAAACGGCGCGTTCTTGGGATCGGCGAGCCACTGCGCGAGCAGATCCTCGATGTCCGCGGAGAGCGCGGCCAGGACCGACTCGTCGATCGCCTTGCCCTGAAAATGATGGGCGAAGACCTGGTCGTAGATGTCGAAGTACTTCTCGCTCTTCACGAGCAGCGAGCGCGCGACGACGTAGAGATCCATCAGGTTCGTGACGAGCCCCGCGCCGAGGGCCTTTTGCAGACGCAGGAAATCGGTCGGTCGAACCGGCACGCCGTAGTCGCGCAACAAATAGAAAAACGCCTTGAACACCTTCGCCTCAGCTCGCCTTGCCCACCGCCTTTTGCGCGCGGAACAGATCGTCGCTTTTCTTGAACAGCAGCCCGAGCAGCGGGATCGACGTGCGGCTTTCCAGATCCTTGACGTTGAAATCGGGGTCCGAGGTGAGCGCGCGGATCCAGTGGATCAGCTCGCGCGTCGCCGGCTTTTTCTCGATGCCGGGAATCTGCCGCAGCTTGTAAAACGTCGCGATCGTCGCTTCGGCCACGCGTTTGGCGAGATCCGGAAAATGCGCGACGACGATCCGCTGCATCATCGCCTCATCCGGGAACGCGATGTGGTGGAACACGCACCGGCCCAGGAACGGGTCGGAAAGGTCCTTCTTGGCGTTGCTGGTGATGATGACGATCGGGCGATGCTTCGCACGGACCTGTTTGTCGATCTCCTGAATGTCGAACTGCATGTAATCGAGCACGTCGAGCAGGTCGTCCTGAAAATCCGTGTCGGCCTTGTCGATTTCGTCGATCAGCAGCACGACGCGCTGGTCAGTGACGAAGGACTGGCCGATTTTGCCCATGCGGATGTAGTCCTCGATGTTGCTGACGTCGCGCTTGGAATCGCCGAACCGCGAATCGTTGAGCCGCGTGAGCGTGTCGTACTGATAGAGCGCCTCGACCGCCTTCATCGTCGATTTGACGTTCAACACGATCAGATCGGCGCCCAAGCCCTCGGCCACCGCCGACGCGAGCAGCGTCTTGCCGGTGCCGGGCTCGCCCTTCAGCAAAAGCGGCAGTTCGAGGCGGATCGCCACGTTGACAATCTTCGCCAGCTCGTCGTCGAGAACGTAGCTTTGGGTGCCGGAAAAAACTTTGGCATCGGTCATCGGAATCCCCCGTTGGGCACGAAAACGACCCTGAGATTAGGGGGCTTGGAGCGGTGCGGCAAGGGGATTGAACATGGAGAGGTCGTTGGTTTTTGGCTGTTGGTTCTTGGTTGTTGGAGGAAGCGGTGCGAAGCATCTTTCCAGCGCGCAACCTTGTGCGAGCCGCCGCGTCGCCGCATCATGCGTCCGGATCCAAGGGAACGAGGTGCGCTGTGCGTGATATGCGAACCGCCATCGCCGGTCTTCTGGTTTTACTCGCCGCCGCACCCGCGTTCGCGGGCGAAATCGGTGAACTCGCCACGGTCCTCAAACTCGAGGACACTCGCGCCACCGCCGCCGAGATCGGACGATTCGTCGATCCAGTTCACGACGCCGAGGTGCGTCGTCGCGCACTGATCGCGCTCGGGGCCTCGGGCGACGCGGCGGCCTGCGACCTACTGCTCGTCTACGCCGATCATCCCGACGAAGCGCTCGCCACGGCCGCTCTGGCCGGGCTCGGACGGCTTTGGTTTCCGAAATCGGGTGTGACGCAAGACTCGACTCCCGACGATCGCGCGGTCGATTTGCTCGTCTCGATGATGTCCGATTCGTACCGCTTTCGTTCGGCCAAGGCCGCGGAGCGATTGCGCGCCGTCGCGGCCCGGTCGCTCGCGCGCATCGGCAACGCCGAGCAGGCCGCCGCGCTGATTCCCATGCTGCGCCGCGCGCTGGTGTCGGGCGCGGACGGCGCGTTCATCGATCAGGCGAAAGCCGCGCTCGAAGGGCTGTTTCGCGTCAAGCCCGCCGGCGCGCGTCTCGCCGCCGAGGAAGCGCTCGCCCACGCGGAACCCTCCGTGCGCCTGCACGCCGCGCTCGCGCTCGGGCGGATCGGCGACCGCGCGGCCCTGCCCGCGCTCGAAAAGGCCCTTGCCGACGCGGACGGCGCGGTGCGCGTCGAGGCCGCGCGGGCCGTCGGACGCCTCGGCGGTCCGTCGTCGCCCACGCTGCCGGCGGGCATGTTGTATTCCGGCGACAGCGTCGAGATCGTCGGCGGCCTTCTAGCTTACGGAAAAGGGCACGCGGGCGTCCCGATCGACCGCGCGACGCAGCTTCTGCAAACCGCCGCGGAAAACGACGTCGCGACGCCGGTTCATCTGGCGGTGCTCGATGCGCTCGGCCGCCGATCCGATCCGCCCGCCGTGGACCTGCTCGCGGCGCAGATCAAGCGCGGCGGCGTCTTCCGGCTGCGCGCGATTCGCGCTCTCGGCGTTGCGCAGGCCGCGGACGAACTGCTCGCCATGCCCGCCGACGTCTGGTCGCTCGATCACCTCACCGCGTCGGAGTACGTCATGGCCCTCGCCGCTTGCGAGGTGGAACCCGCGACCAAAAAACTCTCCGACCTGCTGGGCGATCCGGTGCGTCCGCGAATCCTCTCGGTCGACGAACGGGGATTCGTCGCCCTCGTCCACGCGGCATCGATCGCGCGCGCGAAGACCTTTCAGGATCGGTTGCGCGACTACCTCACTGACGAGCGCGATCTCGTGCGCGCCGTGGCCGCGGAGGCCGCCGCGAAGAACGCGAATGCCGCGGACCTGGAGGCGCTCGTGGCATCGCTGCGCATGAACCGCGAATCGAAATCGTCCGACTCGGCGATCGCGACGATCGACGCGCTGGCCGAGGTCGCGAAAAAACTGGAAGGCGCGGACTTCGCGCGAAAGCGTATCGCCGATGAAGTAGAACCCTTCACCACCGATCCTCGCGCCCTTGTGCGCGCCCACGCGGCGGCGCTCATTCGCCAGCTTACCGGGCGGCGGATCGACACGGCATTCCACCACGTCGCCTCACCGCTCACCGATGACGACTACGAGCGTATCGCGCGCACGCTGGGCGGCGTGACGCGCATGACGGTGAAGACCACGCGCGGCGATTTCGCCATCGAGTGTCCGAACGCAGCCGCGCCCATCACGACGTACCGCATCGCGCGGCTGGCCGACCGGGGCTTTTACCGCGACCAGATCGTCCACCGCGTGGAACCGAATTTCGTGGTGCAAAGCGGCGATCCGCTGGGGTCGGGGTGGGGCGGCAGCGGCGAGCCGATCCGCGACGAGTTCTCGCGGATGTCGTTCTCGGAGATGACCGTGGGCCTCGCCACTTCGGGCCCGGACACCGGCGAGAGCCAGTGGTTCGTCACGCACACCGCGACGCCGCACCTGGACGGCGCGTACACGGCGTTCGGGCGCGTCACGAAGGGGAGCGAGGTGGTGCTGTCGCTGGTGCCGGGCGATCGGGTAAGCGATATCGAGATCGAGAGCTGGGAGGGGAAGGTTCCGGAGTGACGAAGTTCACGCGACGGGTCTAGGCGACTTCGTCTTCCATGACGCACGCATCGACGGGGCAAACCCGCGCGCAGCGCGAACAGCCGTTGCACAGGTCGTTGTCGACGACGAAGATATCGCCTTCGGAGATCGCGCGCTCGGGGCACGCGGTCTCGCAGGAGCCGCACGCGATGCACGCGTCGATGATGTGGCATTTGAGCTGACTGTCGGTCATTTCTCGAATCGATCCGAAGCCCGAATATCCCGCTGGTGAAACCGTTTGGTGCTCCCCGCTGTCTTGAACAACAGGCGACGTTCACGCTAGAAGTACCGCGTTCGCGCTTCATCCTCCCGTCGCGCGCCAACATACGCCCGGGCGAGGCGCGCGGACCATGATTCGGATCAAGCCCTTTCGCGAAAGGCACCCATGAACGCGAAAAAAGCCCTGCGGGACGCGGCGATTTTGGCGGCGATCGGCGTTGTCGCGGGAATTTCCGTCAATGTCGCGCGCCCGAACGGCATCCCGCTGGTCGCTCCCGCGCGAGGCGTCGCCCAAAGCGCGCCCGAAGACGCGCCGGGGCTCGGGAATCTGGACCTCGCGGGGGCGAAAAAGGCGTTCGACGCGGGCGCGGTTTTCATCGACGCACGCAGCGAGCACGAGTTCACCGCCGGGCACATCGCCGGCGCGCATCATCTCTACTACGCGGATTTCGAGGCGAAGGGCACGGAGCTGCTTGCGAAGCTGCCCTTCGACAAGACGATCGTGACCTACTGCTCGGGCGAGGACTGCAACGCGAGCGACATCCTCGCAAGGCATCTGCTGGATTTCGGCTTCGAGCGCGTGCGGGTGTTCTTCGGCGGCTGGCCCGCGTGGCAGGCGGCGGGGTATCCCGCAGAGGGTGCGGGCGAGGCTGCCCCGCTGTTCGAACCCATGGGGGCGAAATAATGGCGGCGCTGCTCGAAAACAAATACGTCGTCCTCGCGCTGCGGATCGGCTTTGGCGCGATGTGGATCATCGCCGCGTGGGACAAGATTGCGCACCCCGACAAGTTCGCCATCGCGGTCGACAACTACCACATACTGCCGCGCGCGCTCGTCCACGCCGTCGCGCTGATTCTGCCGTGCGTGGAGATGCTCGTGGGCCTGTGCCTCGTCGCGGGCACCGCCGTCGAGGGCGCGGCGCTGCTGTCCGCCGCCATGATGGTCGTCTTCATCATCGGTCTCACGCAGGCCCTCGTGCGCGGCCTCGACATCTCGTGCGGATGCTTTTCGCAGACCACGGGGCAGGCATCGAAAATCAGCCCCTGGCTCGTCCTGCGCGACGCCGCGCTGATCGCTGGTTCTGTTTGGATTCTCGTTTATAATCGGGGGCGCTGGTCGATCCTCAACCTGCTGCGGCGCACGCCCGGGGCTTGCGTCGCCGGCCATTGACGAAAGGGAAACACCATGAAACTCGGTTGGACTCCATGGCTCGTCGTGATCGTGATGGCCGCCGCGTCGCTGGCAACGGTCACCGCGTGCGGCGACGACGACGATGACGATGACGACGACACCGGCGGAAGCGGCTCGTACGCGACGGACTGCGAAACGCTGCTCGAGGAGTTCTTCGCGGGCGGTGGCGTCTTCGGCGACTGCTATGACGAAGAGGAAGCTCTGAACACGCTGCTGGAGGAGTGTCCGAAATTCGACACCGCGGACCAGGATCTGGCGTCGGATTCCATTGACTGCATGGAAGGGCTCGACTGCGGCGATTACGACGACTACTCGGGTCTCTATACCGCCGTGCTGGATTGCATGGGCCCGACGATCGGCGACGAATAACCCGACGCGAATCGACAGAAACCGGCGGGACCGCGCACGCGGCTCCGCCGGTTTTTGTGGTGGTGCGCCCAGCATGGGCATGACCTTGGAGGTGTAAGTCCTCTCGGAAGCAGGCCGTCGCAACCGAAGCGAAGCGCAACCGCGGAAGGGAAACCGACCGTGGGGAGGAAGCGTGGAGCGAAAGCGCGGGCCGATGTACAAGAACCGGATGTGAGGCGACGCCGAGCGGGGCGAGCGGGCAATGGACCGCGAAGCTGCGATGGCCAAGGCTCAGGCGGCGTAAATCCGGCGGTCGTGCGGGGAAGGACAGCGTTCTTACCTGGGGAGATCTCGCTTTACGCCTGAAAGGGCGACCCCGCGAAGGCGGTGGAGCGAGAAGTCAGCCAAGGCCGTAGTAGTTCTGCAAAGGGCGAAGGGCCAAACGGACCGTTAGTCCATTTCCAACTGAGGCGTCACATCTCAGGTCTTCGAATCCGCCGTGGCGATCAACGACCTCGTCTACGACAGTGTGTACGAAACGAACCCGACGCCGACGGGCTGCGAGTAAGTTACAGACTGGGGACACGCGTCGCGAGGCGGGTTGCATGTCCCCGGCTTTCCGCGCGTCGGCATCGCCCGCCGAGAAACGACCACGGCGCAAATGGCTTGTCCTCTTGTTGAGCTTGTGGCGCGCACAGCGAATCCCTAAGATTCGCAGACACTCCCACCTTCGCGCGTCGGGGAACGATGAACGAACCGTCCGGTGCCGGATCGCGATCCGAGGTCCTGATCGTCGGCGCGGGCGTGTGCGGACTCACCCTGGCTTATCAACTGGGCAAGCAGGGACGCCGCGTAACCGTGCTCGAACGCGAGCCGGTCGTCGGTGGGCTGGCGAGAAGCTTTCGCTACCCCGAAGGCTCGTTCGACGTCGGTCCGCATCGCTTCCACACGCACAATCAGCGCATCCGCGATCTCATCCTCGAGGTGCTCGGCGACGATGCGCTCACGATCCCGCGCCTGTCGATGGTGCATTTCCGCGGGCACTATTACCGCTGGCCGATCCACCCGAGCGTGCACCTGCTGCGTTTTCCGCTGCCGATCATGCTCGGCATCGCGTTCGATCTGGTTTTTCGGCTCTATCGCCGCCATCCCCCGCGCACGTTCCGCGAATACGTGCTCAACATGTACGGCAAGACGCTCTACCGGGAGTTTTTCCGCGACTATTCGGAAAAGTTTCTCGGCATCACGCCCGAGGAGACCGACGCCGACTGGGCCAAGACCGGCATCGACCGGGCTATCATCGACGAGCGGCTGAAGATCAACACGCTCTGGGAACTGCTCCGATCGATTTTCGTGCGTCCGAGCGACGTCGAGACGAAGTTCGTGTACGCGCGCGGCGGTACGGGTGGCTACTGCGACAAGCTGCGCGTGCTGATCGAACGGAAGGGCGGGCGCGTGCTCACGGGGCGCGCCGTGACGGGGTTGGAGACCGAGGACGGTCGTATTCGCGCGATGATGTGCGGCGACGAACGCCACGAGGCCGATCGGTTCGTTTGGACGGCGCCGATCACGCTGCTCGCGGATCGAATTGGCGTTGATCTCGCGGACGCGCCGGGTCCGGGGCTGCGTTATCTCGACATTGTGTTCTTCAACATCGTGACGAAATCCCGCTGCGGACCCGATTTCCAGTGGTGCTATTTCGGCGAGAAGGGCATCTCCTTCAATCGCGTCTCGCGGCCCGAGGACTTCGACCCCGGCATCTTCGCGCGAGGTCACGGCCTGTGCGTCGAGGTTTCCGCGCCGATGGGGCGGGATGTTTGGCAAAACCAGGACGAATTGCTTCCGCGGATCACGAGCGACCTGATCCGGGTCGGTCTGCTGCGTTCGCCAGGTGACGTCGAGGCCGTGCACATCGAGCGCGTCCCGGAGTGCTATCCCATCTACGAGGCGGGCTATCGGGCGCGGCTCAAATGGGTGCGCGAGCGGCTCGGGCGTTTTGCCAACCTGACGACCGCCGGGCGAACCGGCATGTACTGGTACAACAACATGGACCACTCGATCGGACTGGCGATGAAGCTCGCCAAGGACGACCTCGCCACGGTGCCTCCCGGCGAGGACCCGCAAACCGTCTGATTCCCCCCAATTCTCGAAAAATCAAGGATTTAGGCGGCGACACGTTTCTTTTCGTAATCTTTATTGCGTGTCGTGAAGAGAATTTCTCACGTTTATAGAATATTTAGTTGACAAACGAAGCTGGAGCGGCTAAAGTGGGCTCAACGATGGCGGAAACGCCGCGTTGGGAACGGAAGAAGGGAATCCCGGGGGAGGGATTCCGGAACCAAACCGAAAGAGGAGATCGAGA
>JADLEX010000072.1 GCA_020845895.1 Deltaproteobacteria bacterium
ATGTTTTCACTTGCCGATAGAGAGTCAACAACACCGTATGAATTTGTAAACCTCCGATCTTCTCTATTGATATTAATCAGAGGCGCGACCGGTGCCAAGCTGGAGAGTTTTGCGCTTCCTACACCTTTGAGACCTTTGAAACAAGCGCGAGGGTTAACTTGCGCTAAATTAATTCCTTGAAATGCCTCCTTTCCAACCTGTAAAGTCATTATACATACAGTTTGCTCAATGCCCGTAGCTGGGTTGATGGAAGAAATATACCCATTAAAATTAACGGCGCGCAGACAATTCGCTTGATCAGAGGAGAAAAGCTCGTGAATAACGCGCAATGATATCTTATAGCAAACGTCGTCAAAAATTTGCGCTGCAACCGTATTGCTAATGTGTTGTTCGACGAACTCTTCAGTCGTAGCACTATATTTCACCGATTTTAACGTAGGTAAAGCGTCAACTTTTGGCAGTAAATAGTCTACGACTAGGAGTTCGGCTTCTGGGAGAAACTGCATTTCAAAATCATTAGGAAAGTATTCCGGAAATGGAGAATTAGATAGTACCAACTCACAGAAAGTCAAAATTTCATTAGGGTCTTTAGCGAGGTACTTTTTACGTTTCAACTCCACATTGGCATTGACGTGAGCCATCTCCAAGTTGTATTTATCGCGCGCTTTAGTCCATTCACTCATTCTCGCTTGGTACGCTTCCTCATTCTCCTTGACACTAAGATCATAATTTTTCCGCCGATCTTCATTTGTCATTTCTATTTTGGCCATTTCGTCGATCCAATTTTTCATATCGGCGTCGAGAGCGGCCGCCGCTTCGGACAATATCCTGTTTCGTCGAGACGGAAATAACTTGTCAAGAAAACTCAATACTGGATTGTAGCGGATGTTTTCTTCGTTTGGCTTTTCCGGCTTTGATAATAACGAGACCGGCGCAATAATAAATTTCATCGGTTGGGGTGTAGAATACGAGGATTTGTTTTTGAGTCGCTCCCAGTCAAATAGTTTATTTTTCTTCGAAAGTGAAAGAGTAAGTATATTAGTAAGTTCGTTCATCTGTTCCTGCGCCTCATGGCTGAGCTGTTCAGCGGCTTCACGATTTTCCTCAATCATTTTTCGTCTATCTACTTTTGCCTGTTGAACGGAATTCCTCTGTTCCGCTTTGCGCCAGATTTCATCCCAAGCGGCCATCCTTGTCAGAACTTTACTATGCACAACATCAATGTCATATCCTCGCACGATTTGATATCTATTTAGACCCTCATGTCGCACTTCGACTTCAAGTAACTCTCTCCATGTCCTCGGCGAACTGCCGAGTAAAGAACGTTTAATAGGTCCACGCTCACTTTTCATCATTCACCACACTTTTCATTTGTATTTTGTCACTCAAAAATAGTTGCAATAGATACACAGGTTTATAACGGGTGTTCATCAACAAAAAATCGCATGATTTTGGCGAACCATGCTGGGATGACCAACAACGGCTTGCTGCGCCGCTTTCTCTCGGGTACTTCGGTGACCAAGGAGCGCGAAGTCCACCGTGCGGCTCGACGTTGCGGTTTGCCGACGGAATCCAAGTCACTTTGAGCGTGGCCAACTGACCATCGGGCTTCCTGCACGCGCCCGATCCTCCGAGGTGTTTTCGTTCCGATAGACGACCACTCATCGAGGCGCCAATCATCCTGTTCCATGCATATTAGCCGAATTCGGATACGGTTTCCATCCGTGCCGGTCCAAGAGCCTCTGTGACGACTGCCGACTCGTCGACGCTCCGTTGCGATCTTCGCGTAATTTTCCTACTGAAACGACCCGGTTTGATTTTCCGGGTGCGCCGGGCTATGAAGACGCTTTCCATCGGGGACGGGCCGTGTCGACATTTCGCGAGAACAAGGTGTGGAGCAAAACCGCTCCCGACGGGCGATGGGACTACATCGTCATCGGGTCGGGCATGGGCGGCATGACGACCGCCGCGATCTTGGCCAAGCTCGGCAAGAAGGTGCTGGTGCTCGAGCAGCACTACGTGGCGGGCGGGTTCACGCACACCTTCAAGCGCAAAAAGTGGCACTGGGACGTGGGCGTGCACGCCATCGGCGAGGTCACGAACCACTCGATGCTCGGTCGCGTGCTCGCCGACCTGACCAACAGCGAACTCGAGTGGACGTCGCTCGGAAAGGTTTACGAGCAGTTCTACTACCCCGACGGCTTTCGGATCGATTTTCCGGACAATCCGACGCAGTACAGGGAGAACCTCTACGCGGCGTTTCCGAACGATCGCGAGGCGATCGACGAATACTTCCGGCTCGTGCGTCGAACGGTCGCAGCCATGCGCGGGTACTACCTCTACCGCGCGCTGCCCGATCGCGCGGCGGATTTTGTCGAGCCGTTCATCCTAAACGACGCATCGAAGTTCACCGGCATGACGCTCAAGGCCGTGCTCGATTCCATCACCATGAACGAACGGCTCAAGACGATCCTCTCCGGCCAGTGGGGTTACTACGGATCGCCGCCGAGCCAGGCGTCGTTCGCGATCCACGCGACGGTTGTCCATCACTTTCTCCACGGCGCGTACTATCCCATCGGCGGGTCAAAACAGATCGCACGCACCCTGCTCAAAACCGTCGCCGATGCCGGCGGCTGGACGCGTATCCGCGCGGGCGTGGAACGGATTCTGATCGAGAACGGCCGCGCGGTCGGGGTGCGCCTCGACGGCGGCGAAGAGATCCGCGCCGAACGCGTCGTGAGCGCGGCGAACGCGCTCGTGACGATCAATCAGATGCTGCCGCCCGAAGAACGGCCGAAGGACTGGGTGCTCAACATCCGCTCGTTGCCGGCCTCGCCCGCGCACCTGTGCCTTTATCTCGGATTCAAGGGCGACATCGCGTCCGCCGGGGCGAGTTCGGCCAATCAATGGTTCTGGGAGACGTGGGACGCCGAGGCGTCGTTCTGGCAGACGCACGTTTCCGCCGCGCGCTGCCCCGTGCTCTACACGAGCTATCCGTCCCTCAAAGACCCGGCGTACAAGCCCGGTCCCGAGCAGATTCACACGGGTGAAGTCATCACCTTCGCGCCGTTCGCCGAATTCAAGAAGTGGGTCGGCACCGAGTGGATGCATCGCGGCGGCGAGTACGACGCGATGAAGACCGATTTGACGGGGCGGATGCTGGAGCAGTTTTTCGAGTACCGGCCCGGCCTACGTCCCATGCTCGAACACGCCGAACTCTCGACGCCGCTCACCACCGAGAACTTCACGCGCCCCGCCGAGGGCGCAATCTACGGCGTCGTTTCGACCCCCGCGCGTTACCAGAACCCGTGGCTTCGACCGCGAACCCCGATCAAGAACCTGTTCATGTCGGGCTGCGACATGGGCGCGGCGGGCGTGATGGGCGCGTTCGTCGGCGGCGTGCTGTGCGCCTTGGCCGCCGAGCCCATCGGCGCGATCCGTTATTTGCGCAAGGCCCTGACCAGACCGGCCTCGTGAGCTTTGGAGAATCGACCGCATGACGCAGCCGAAAAATGAAAAAAGCCGACTGACCACCGATGGGCTCGGGCGTGCGCCAAACCGCGCCATGCTTCGCGGCGTTGGCTTCCACGACGACGATTTCGCAAAGCCGATGATCGGCGTCGCGTCGCTGTTTTCCGACATCACACCGTGCAACGCGCACCTCGATCGCCTCGCGCGCAAGGGGATCGAAGGCGTGCATTCCGCGGGCGGCGTTCCGCAGATCTTCGGCGCGCCGACAGCCTCCGACGGCATCATGATGGGGCACCAGGGGATGCGCTACAGCCTCGTCTCGCGCGAGGTGATCGCCGATTCCATCGAGGTCGTCTCCGGCGGCATGAACCACGACGGCGTGCTGGCGTTCGGCGGCTGCGACAAGAACATGCCCGGCTGCCTGATGGCGATGGCGCGGCTCAACGTGCCGTCGATCTTCGTTTACGGCGGCACGATTCTGCCCGGTACGGGACCCGCCGGCGAAGACGTGGACATCGTGTCGATCTTCGAGGCGGTCGGACGGCGACAGGCCGGAACCGCCACGGACGAGGAAGTGCACGAGATCGAGTGCGAGGCGTGTCCCGGCGCGGGCGCGTGCGGCGGCATGTACACGGCGAACACCATGGCGTCGGCGATCGAGGCGATGGGCATGAGCCTGCCCTACGACGCCAGCTATCCCGGCGTCTCCGCCGCGAAGGAGCGGCAGTCCCATCTCGCGGGCCGCGCGCTCGTGAACCTGATCGAGCGCGGCATCCGTCCGCGCGACATCATCACGCGCGAATCGCTCGAAAACGCGTACACGCTCGTGCTCGCGCTCGGCGGCTCGACCAACGCGGTGCTGCACCTGATGGCGATCGCGCGCGAAGCCGACGTCGAGTGGACGCTCGCGGATTTCAACCGCCTTGGAGACAAGATCCCGCATTTGGCCGACCTGAAGCCGAGCGGGCGCTACGTGATGTACGACCTGCACAAGGTCGGCGGCACGCCCGCGGTGCTTCGCGCGCTGCTCGACCGCGGCCTGCTGCACGCCGACTGCGTCACCGTCACGGGAAAAACGATCGGTGAGAATCTGGCGGGCGTACGCAGCGTCTACGACGCGGTGCAGGATGTCATCATGCCCTTCGAGCGCCCCAAGTTCGCGACGGGGCACATCGTCATTCTGCGCGGCAACCTCGCGCCGGATGGCGCGGTGGCGAAAACCGCGGGTCTCAAGAGCCGCGTCATCACCGGTCCCGCGCGCGTGTTCGAGGGCGAAGAGGCGTGCTTCGAAGCGGTCATGGCGAGGAGCATCCAGCCCGGCGATGTGGTCGTGATTCGCGGCGAAGGTCCCGTCGGCGGACCGGGCATGCGCGAGATGCTCTCCGTCACCGCCGCGCTCGTGGGCCAGGGCCTCGGCGACAAGGTCGGCCTCATCACTGACGGCCGTTTCTCCGGCGGCACGCACGGGCTCGTCGTGGGGCACGTCGCACCCGAGGCGTGGGTCGGCGGGCCGATCGCGTTGCTTCGCGACGGAGACCGCGTCACCATCGACGGCGATCGCAAGATTCTATCCGTCGAACTGAGCGACGCCCAGTTCGCGTCGCGCCGCGCGGCATGGACGAAACCTGCCCCGCGCGAGAAACGCGGCGTGCTGGCGAAATTCGCCGCCACCGTATCCTCGGCGTCCGAAGGCGCCGTGACCGGCTACGACCTCGGGATCAAGTAAACCGAATCGGGAAGGACCGCCGCGCTCGCGGGACGATGGCGCATCGCCTCGGCGATCGCCGCGCCCAGGTCCGGGGCGTGCGCGAAGAACGTCTGCCCCACCTCGCCCTTCGGCAGATCGCTGACGAGCACGCACCGCGCGCCCTTCGGCAGAAACCGCGTGAGCGTGTGGCGGTAAATGATCTCGTTGACGGCGTGCGCGCCGCCGATGCCCTCGGCGCACGGTCCGCAGACGATCAGCGTG
>JADLEX010000073.1 GCA_020845895.1 Deltaproteobacteria bacterium
ACGGAGTTAGCCGGGGCTTCTTCTTCCGGTACCGTCATAATTCGTCCCGATCGAAAGGAGTTTACGTCCCAAGGGACTTCATCCTCCACGCGGCGTTGCTGCGTCAGGGTTTCCCCCATTGCGCAAAATTCCCCACTGCTGCCTCCCGTAGGAGTCTGGGCCGTGTCTCAGTCCCAGTGTGGCTGATCATCCTCTCAGACCAGC
This sequence comes from Deltaproteobacteria bacterium, assembly GCA_020845895.1. Classification (NCBI taxonomy): domain Bacteria; kingdom Pseudomonadati; phylum Myxococcota; class Myxococcia; species Deltaproteobacteria bacterium. Next base: position 205 of record JADLEX010000073.1, read on the forward strand.
TAACCATCATCGCCTTGGTAGGCCGTTACCCTACCAACTAGCTAATGGTCCGCGGGCTCATCCTCAGACAGTAGCTTCCATGGAGAGGCCACCTTTTCCCCCAGGATCTCGTGATCCCGTGGGCTTATCCGGTATTAGCAGCCGTTTCCAGCTGTTGTCCCGAACCCGAGGGCAGATTACCCACGTGTTACTCACCCGTGCGCCACTTTACTCAGGGCCGAAGCCCCTTTCTCGTTCGACTTGCATGTGTTAGGCACGCCGCCAGCGTTCGTTCTGAGCCAGGATCAAACTCTCCAGTTGAAACCTGGTGCGGGGGATCAGCTCCCCCGCTAAAGCTCCATGACAAACATGGTTGCTCGCACGTTAGCGTTACGCGTACGTCACTATTCAGTTTTCAAAGACCGACTTGGACCTTCGATTTTCCCACGAGTCAGACGCGCTCGGACCTTTGACTTTAGCCAATCCCAATTCCCGTGTCAAGCCAAAACCGTCTTCGTCTCCGCATTCGCGTCGATTTCTGACGGGTGGGTATGACGGGGCGTGCGCCCCTTGTGGGAAGTGGGCAGGTCCGGATTCGCGTCGTTTGGGAAAGATCCATCGCCTCGCAGCGGGGCGTATATCTACGGAAATCGGCCGTGCGTGTCAAGCACCGTATTTTTGCCGTCGTATTTTTTTCAAAAACGCACGAAACGCCCGTCTGCCAAGGGTTTCGCGCGTTCGCACCCCGGCGCGGGACGCCGAGCCCGCCGGTCGGCGCGGACTTTTTTTCGCCTCCCGGCCCCTCGCGCCGACCGTTATTCGTACTCCACCGTGGTCAGCACGATCGCCGAGTTCGTGCCGCAGGCGTCCCGCGCGCGAATCCTCCAATCGCGCGTGACGGGCGCGGCCTCCGCGCTGAACAGGATGCCGACCGCCACGCCGTCCGTGTCGAACCACGAACAGCCGATTTCGTCCGGGCCGTATGGAGTACCGACGTCGATCCAGTTGCCGTACCAGTCATAGGACAATTGGCCGCCTTCCCAATCACAATCCGGGTTCGCGTACGCGAACAGCATCGCGTAGCAGTCGCCGACCGGCACGGTCCAGCCCTCGAGCGGATCCCAGTCGTAGAAGTCGATCAGTTCGTCCGTGGCGCAGTCGTAGTGCGCGATCCACAGATAAAACAGCAGCGGTGGGTGATTCGACGGGCAGTTCGCATCCGGTGAAATCGCGTAGATCGAGTCCGTGACCTCGGGCTCCGGGCCGACCGCTCCCTCGATCAACACCACCAGCGCCATCCGGTCCGTCGTCACCCATCGCGAAAGCTGACCCCAGATCGATCCCAGGTTGAACGTGTAGTACTCGAACTCGGTCGTGGAATGAGCCTCGTCGAGATCGAGCGGAATCGAGGGGAACGTTACCGAAACGATCTCGTACCAGTCGTCCACCGGCCGCCCGGTGTCCAGAGCCCATTCGCCTTCGATGTACGGGTTGTCCGGATCGTCCCGATTCACGCACAGGTCCAGCGCCTGATTGAATCCCGAAGTCCCCTGAAGTTGCCAGCCGTTGCATCCGGGCTGCGTGGTCGTGGTCGTGGTCGTCGTGGTCGGCACGCTCGTCGTCGTGCTCGAGGACGTCGTCGTGGTCGAACTCGTGGTCGTCGTCGTCGTCGAGCCCGTATCCGTGGTCGTCGTCGAGCCCATCGTCGTGGTGGTCGTCGTGGTCGTGGTCGTGGTTGTGGTCGCGCAGGTGTCCGTACTCTCGTCGCATGTCTCCCACGCGTCGCACGGATCGCCATCGTGAACGCACGCCTCGCTCCCTTCGTCGCACGACTCTCCGCCGTTGCAATACAGCCCGTCGTCGATGCACGGATCGCCCAGCGAACTGCACGCGCGGTTGATCTCGTCGCAAATCTCCAGACCGTTGCACCAGACGCCGTCGTCGCCGCACGGCGTTCCCGAATGCACCGCGCAGGATCGGTCAAGACACGAGTCCTCGCCGTTGCACCAGATGCCGTCATCGCAAAACACGTCGTCGTTCGCCGTCCAGTCGTCGACCGCGTCGCCGATCCGGCACACTTCGCACGGATTTTCCGGGTTCATCTGCGCGTCGCCGAAACACTCCCCGTCGATCAGGCAGCCTTCGCACGCACCCGTATCGTCGTCCGTCGTATCGTCGTCCGTCGTATCGTCGTCCGTCGTATCGTCGTCCTGAACGTCGTCATCCGTGTCGTCATCCGTGTCGGTCCCGTCGCCCGAATCGTCGTCGCCGGACGATCCGGCGCACGCACCCAAAACGATCGCCAACAACGCCGGCCACGCGAGGCTTTTCCACATATCGAACATCCGCGCGAGAGTGTGATGGACAGACAGCTTTTCGAGCGCGTCGAAATTGTCAACATTCGTCGAACAAAAATGCGAGTAATCTCACATTTATCCGCGAATCAGCCCCGGATCGGTCAGGATCTCTCCCACCGCCTGTGGGGTCACCGGCTTCACGAAGTATCCGTTGCATCGCCCACGGGTTGCCTGACGAAGAATTTCGGCGTCGTCGTGAATCGTGGCCATGACGATCTTCACGGACTTTTCAGGAGGCACGTGGCCATGCTTTTCCATTTCTCGGATCTTGGCGAGCGCTTCTTCGCCGTCGGAAGCCACGGCGGCTACGAATCCCGCCCGTTCGACAATCGATTCGACGATACGCAGAAGAATGGGATCGTCGTCCGCGACGAGTACGCGCAATTCGGCTCCCGAAACTCGTTTTCAGGCGCCGGCTTCGGATGGGGCCGAGGTTCGACCTTGACCCAGCAACTCGAGCGCGTCCCGGCGAAATCGCAGAGCGCGTTGCCGAAGCTGTTTCAACAAACCGTCCGCACCGGCCAGATCGCCTTTTTTTCCCTTTTTTTCCAGTTCGCCGGCAATGGGGGCGACTTGTATGGCCGAAACGCTGGCGGCCGCGCCTTTCATGCGATGCGCCAGACGTCCGACCTCGGCCGCGTTGCCGGTCGAAAGTGCCGCCTCGATCTCGTCCAGATCCCCCTCCACGCGCTCCGCAAATTGGCCGAGCACCAGTCGGGCGAGCGCCTCGTCGTTCATCACGCGACGCAGCAGGGCGGGCATGTCGATGGACGATTCCGCCTGATCTCCGGTGCGGTCGGCTGTTTGCGCGACAGTTGATTTCGCAGAAGGGGACGACGACTCCTTCGCCGCGGACGATTCCGCCGGGATCCATTCGCGCAACTTGGCTGCGAGGATATCCGGATCGATGGGTTTGGCGATGAAGTCGTCCATGCCCGCGGCGAGGAATCGTTCCCGGTCGCCGGTCATCACATTCGCCGTGAGCGCGATGATCGGAATGTCGTGACGCAGCACCGCCGGATCGGAGTTGCGAATCGCAACGGTGGCCTCGACACCGTCCATTTCGGGCATCTGCACGTCCATCAGGACGAGGTCGTACGGAATCTGGGATAGCGCGCGCAGAGCCTCGGCGCCGTTACCCACCGCTTCGGCTCGATAGCCCATCTTTTCGAGCAACGTGAGTGCCAAACGCTGGTTGATGGAATTGTCCTCCGCCACCAGGACATGTCGGCCTTCGCCCTGAGCCCGGGAGGACTCACGCCGAGAACTCACTTCGGAAGTTTCGGGATCCGTATCGAACGGCAGCCCCTTCGCGGCGGCGACCAGGGCGCTCTTCAGACGGGAGATCCGGACGGGCTTCGTGACGCAACCGAACACGCCGTCCGTCGCGGTCGAGGCATTCCGATCCGCGTACTGGTGGGAAAGAAAAATCGCCTTCAGATCGTCGAATCGGCGATCGACTCGAATCCAGTGGGCGAGTTCCGCGCCACCCACGTGCGGCATTTCCCGATCGATCAGTACGAGGTCGAACGGCTGACCGCATTCCACCGCACCGCCGAGTTCTTCCAGCGCGCTCGCCGCATCGGGCGATTCCATGACGATGGCCTGCCAGCGCGTGAGCACGCGGACCAGATGTTCCCGGCTCGCCGCGTTGTCGTCGACGACCAGGATGCGCCGACCGCGCAGCTCTTCCGTGTCGGGCTCGAGCGCCCCGGGCGCTTTCGCCGCTCCGAGGGTGATGTCGAAATGGAAACACGATCCCCTTCCCGGCTCGCTGCGTACGCCGATTCGGCCACCCATCATCTCGGTGAGCTGTTTGCTGATCGACAGGCCGAGGCCCGTGCCGCCGTATTGGCGCGTCGTGGAGGCATCCACTTGGTAGAACGCTTCGAACAGGTTCTTCCGCCTATCCTCGGGGATTCCGATGCCGGAGTCGCGGACCTCGAACTCGAGCCCGATGCCCTCGGCGCGCCGACGACCCAGTCGCACCTGCACGACGACCTCGCCTCTCGCCGTGAACTTGATCGAATTTCCCACGAGATTCGTCAGAATCTGGCGCAGGCGTCCGGGGTCTCCGACCACGCCCCGTGGAACATCCGGCGAGATGTCGCAGACGAATTCGAGCCCCTTTTCCTGCGCTCGAATTCCATATGCGGCGGAAAACTCTTCCAGCGTGGCCCAGAGATCGAAATCGATGTTTTCAAGCTCCAGCCGCCCCGCCGCGATCTTCGAGAAATCGAGGATGTCGTTGATGATGGTGAGCAGAGCCCGGGCGCTGTTCACGGCGGTCGTCGCGTAGTCCTTTTGCTGACCGTTCAGCGGTGTGTCCTGCAGCAGGCCCAGAAACCCGATCACGGCGTTCATCGGCGTCCGGATCTCGTGGCTCATCATCGCGAGAAATTCGCTTTTCGCCGCGTTGGCCTGCTCAGCCTCTTCGGCGAGCCGGTTCGCGCGCTCGATGGCCGACTGAAGCTCGCGGTTCGCATCCTCGGCGAGCTGTTTCGCTTCGAGAGAATCCTCGATCATGCTCACGAGCTGCGCTTGGCTCTCCCGCAACTCCTCGGCCTGCAGCTCCATCAATTCGTTCGACCGGCGAACGCGCTCCTGGGTCGTCTGACGTTCGCGCAGCTTCGCCTCGTTTTCCGCCCGCGCCCTCGCGAGATCGCCGTCGCGCGCGGCGACGATCGTTTCGAGTTCGGCGATGCGCGCGTACGGGTCGTCCGGATCGGCGCGAAATTCGGGCTGCGGTTTTTCGCGGTGCGTATCGATCAGCTCGGCCGCCGTCACGACACCCTCCGGTCTTCCGCACCGTAATAGGACTCGGGGACGGTATAGCGGGGACGTTCTCCGAGGCGCAGGTGCAGTTCGTTGATGACCGCTTTGAGTTCCAGCACGCGGTTTTCACGTCCGCGCATCAGACGGTTCATCCGCTCAAGTTCGGACACCGTTTCGACGAGTTTTTTCTCGTACGCCTTGCGGGCGATATCCGCCCCGATGCTGCCGGCGGCGACGAGCAGAATCGCGTCGTCCTCCTCGATCCGGGTCGATTCGCCTTTCATCAGGTCGAAGCGGATGAATCCCCACAGTCGGGCGTCCACGTGCACCGGCACGAGAATGACGCATGCCTCCGACCATTCCTCCGCGCGTCCGCCGGACCCCGTGCGAATCACGCGACCGTCTCCGAGCGCGTCGATCGTCGCTCTCAGGTCGATTTCGCCCATTCGGTCTTCCCGTGAGCCTTCTTCGCCCCCGACGTCTTCGTGGGCGATCCACCGATGACGCCGCTCGACAACGGGCGACGTCGCCGTGACGGAGCTCAGGATTTCGCAAATCTCCACGCGCTCCGCTTCGATGGCGGTTCCGAGCACCGCGAGGGCGTCGGACATCGCGGCGTGATGGTCGGATGACGAAATCAGCAGATTCGAGGCCGTGGCGACGGCTTCGAGCAACAGGCCACGACGGACGAGTTCGACCTCCACGCACTTTTGCGCGGTGATGTCGTCGAAGACGTAGTACCGGCCGATGAGGACGCCGTCGCCGCTTTGAAGAAGCGTCGAATAGGTCTTGACGGTGCGCCCGTCCGTCAGGCCCCATTCCTCATCGATGACCCGGTCGTCGCCGGCATCGAGCAGCGTATCGGCGAACACGCGCGCGACCCCGGCGTCTTGCAGCGTCGCGCCCACCCGATCCCGAAGCTCCGTCAGTGTGGGTTCGCACAGGTTCGACTCCGCGTCGTAGGCCGATCCGGCCCAGATCTCGCAAAAGAGACGGTTGTGATAGAGCACGCTCCCCCCGGCGCCGTCCACGAGCAGAAATCCGCTGGGGGTTCGCTCGGCCATCAGGCGAAGGATGTGCTCGTTGCGACGCAGCGCGTCCTCCGTCATGCGCATGAAGTCCATGTCGCGCGTGGTCCGTTCGAGCAGTCGGTGGATGTCGCCGGCGAGCAGGCCGATCTCGGTCGGGTCCTCCGAAGAGAGCCGATGCGTGACGTCCTTCGATTCGCCGAGGGAGTGCATCGCCCCTTTCATCTCCACGATGGGGCGCACCACCTGACGGCGCAGCACGAATCCGAACGCGAGAAACACCGCCACGCTGACGCCGATGACGGAGCCGTGCATCAGCAGGAAGAACCGTTCGGCCTGAAGCTGAACGGTTCGGGGAATGATCGCGTGCGCGACGTATACGGGCTCGCCGCGGTCGTCGGCAATCGCCGTGTACGCGTCGATCGTCTGGCCGTCGCGGACGTCGAAGCTGCGCTCGCCGGCACGCAGCCCGGCAGGATCGCCGGATCCGTCGTGTTGCGAACCGGCATTCCATCCGCGAAACAGGACCCGAGTCTGCTCGGAAAGCCGCGCCGTCAACCGGCCGTCGAGGAATTTTCCCATGATGAACGCGCCACGGATCGGTCCCTCGAATTTGCCGTTGAGCTGGGGCCGCGAAGCCAGGATCATCGGTCCGAGGCGCGTGCCGACCACGCCGGAATACCGGTCGGTCGTATTCCGGAAATCGAAAAAGGCCGACGGGTCCCGTCCGAAAAATTCCCGCAAATCGGCGAGGGGCTCGATCAGACGGCCGTTCGGGCCGTGAATCTCGCCCCAGACGATGTTTCCGCTCCGGTCGATCATGCCCATGAGGGCGATCTGACCCGCCGCGAAGTACTCATCCACCAGGTTATCCGCGACAAATTGCGCGAGTTCGGGCGATTCCGGCTTCTCGATCAACTCGTAGGGGTCGTCCCACGCCGACCACTCGCGGCATTTGAGATCGAGCGATGCGGATTCCTGCTCGATCGCGTTTTCCACGCGTTCCAGGTCATCGAACAACAAGGACTGTTCGAGCCGCTCCACGGAGGGCTGGAGGATCGAAGTCTGAAATAGAATCAGCAGGATGACGTTCACGCCCAGAATCAGGGCGACGAATCGGCGGATGCGCTGTTCCAGCGGCAGTTTCGGCCGATGATCCGGCTCCGAAAAATCAAATGCGCCGCGTGCATTCCTCGGCGAAAACGCCCGCATCCGGCCTCCCCCAACACATCGATCCCCGCCGTTGCCCGGCGGCGGATCGCGATCCATCCACACCTATCGAAATAATCCGCGAATCGCGGAGTTACGCGGTTTTGTTATCGACCTTATGGGAGTAACCCTGAAGGGTCATCTAGAAATTTTTCTAGGCCCCATCGCGGCCGCGAACCGGCGAGAGAAATAATGGCCTATTTTCAATATCTTACGACAAAACACAAAAGGCGGCCGGAGCCGCCTTTCGATCGAATTTGGGAGGATGCCGCCTAACGCGCGTATTCCACGGCGCGGCTTTCGCGAATGACCACCACGCGGATCTGGCCGGGATAGGTCATCTCCTGCTCGATCTTGCGCGCGATGTCCTTGGAAAGCACGAGGCTGCCGTCGTCGTCCACCTTTTCCGCCTCGACCATGACGCGAATCTCGCGGCCGGCCTGGATGGCGAAGGTCTTCTCGACGCCCTCGAAACTCTGGGCGATACCCTCGAGGTCGTTGAGCCGCTTGATGTAGCTCTCGAACATCTCGCGCCGTGCGCCCGGGCGCGCGCCGGAGAGCGCGTCGGCCACCTGCGTGATGACGTCGAGGGCGCTCTCCATCTTGATGTCCTCGTGATGGGCGCCGATGGCGTGGCAGACGTCGGGGTGCTCGTTGTACTTGCGCGCGAGCTCCATGCCGATGAGCGCGTGCGAACCCTCGACCTCGTGGTCCACGGCCTTGCCGATGTCGTGCAGAAGCCCGGCGCGGCGCGCGATCTTCACGTTCAGCCCGAGTTCCGCCGCCATGATGCCGTTGATGAACGCCACCTCGACCGCGTGCGAGAGCTGGTTCTGCGAGTAGCTGGTGCGGTAACGCAGTCGGCCCAGCAGTTTGATGAGGTCGGGGTGCATACCGTGGACGCCCACGTCAAACGTGGCCTGTTCGCCCGCCTGCGCCATTTCCTTCTCGATCTCCTGTTCGACCTTCTGGACGATTTCCTCGATGCGACCGGGGTGAATGCGGCCGTCCTGAATGAGCTGCTGCAGGACGCGCGACGCCACCGCGCGGCGGACCGGATTGTGGCCCGACAGAATGACCGCTTCGGGCGTGTCATCGACGATGAAGTCGATGCCGGTCGCCGCCTCGAGCGCGCGGATGTTGCGCCCTTCGCGGCCGATGATGCGTCCCTTCATCTCCTCGTTGGGCAGATGGACGACGCTGACCGAATTCTCGTTGACGAAATCGACGGCGACGCGCTGCGTGGCGAGGGCGATGATCTTCTTGGCGTTTTTCTCGGCGCTCTCGCGGGCTTCTTCCTCGATACGCCGTACGGACTTGGCGGCCTCGTGTTTCGCCTCGGAGATCACCGACTCGACGAGCTGCTTCTTGGCCTCCTGCGAGGTCAGGCCCGCGGCTTTCTCGATCTTCGTGTACCAGTCGTCCACGAGGGCCTGATATTTCTTTTCCTGCTGCACCAGCGCCTTTTCACGAACGATGACCGTCCGTTCGCGCTGCGTGATCTCCAGATCCCGGCGGTCGAGCACCTCGCTTTTTTTCTCGAGGACGTCGTTCTTCTGCTTGTTTCTCAGTTCCTGATTTCGAATTTTTTCCCGAGATGCCTGCGCTTCGTTGTCGAATTGCTGACGCAGCTCCAGTTGTTTGGCCTTGCCCTTGAGCTCCAGTTCCTTTTCGAGCGTGGCCATCCGTTCGCGGGTTTCCTCTTCCCGCCGACGAATGAGTTCCTCGGCCTCCGCCATTCTCTGCCGGCCGGCGCCGCGGGCGAGGGTCTTGCCGATCCCCAGTCCCGCCGCGAGCGCCAACACGACCGCTACGGCCGTGACAATGGTTCCCATGCGGACCTCCTGTATGTCAAACGCGGGGCGTTCGTCGATCCGACGACGAGACCGCCGCGTGCGTGCCCGACCGAAGTCGGTCCAATCGAATGATGGGGAGCAAGGGAGAAACGCCGTCGAGTCCCGGCCGCGCTTGCGAACGGCCCGCGACCACTCCGCGCCTTCGGCGAAGCCGGTTCCACGTTGACGCGCGACCCGCCCACGCAAGGCGGCCCGGTCGCACACGCATCCGCGTCGAATTCATGATTCGACGGGTCGCGGCGCGCCGTGCGCGTCCATTCGATCGGTTCGCGTCATCTCCCGGACGACGCGATCCGGAACCAGGTCCGACGTCACTCCCGGCCTTGTCCGAAGAAAAAGAAGATCCCCCGCGCAGCCCGTGTCTGGTTAGCTTTGAACCTGTTGACGAGCAACAGGCGGGTGCCGCGGCGCGGGTTCAGGGACATCCACGAGTGGACATCGCTCACCCCCGCAACGAAGCGGCTCCCTGATCGTGAGAGATGGCTCAAAACGCAACCCAAATCACGAAGCCGGCAGGGGATTCCTTGTTCGTTCGTCTTTGGCTCTCCTCACCATCACAGTTTGGAGTCGATATATTCAATCAGATCGTCGCATCGCTGCTCGATCTGGGAGAACACGGCGCGCTGCTTGCCGAGGGCCACGAAGTAGTCGTCCGCGATGTTCAGGATCGCGAGCAGGGCGACGTTCAGGTCCGTCATGCCCGTCGACTTCCCCTTGACCTCGTCGACCTTGCCATTGACGTAGTCGACGACCTCCCGGAGATAGTCCTCATTGCCGTTCGCCTTCAGGGGCAGCGTGCGTCCCAGAATGACGGCGTTGAAGGTCTCGGGCATCGCCTCGTCTTTCGTTCAAATCGCCTTTGTCACCTGCGGGCCATTATTTGCATCAGCGCCCGAACCTGTCAATCAACGCGCGACGTTCCGCCCGAAAAACCGTGACTTCCGGTGAGCCGGAAGGTTGTCGGCGCGCCGCGTCGTCGCCGCGCGGCGATCGGCGAGGAGACTCCGTCGAAACCGGTTTACACCCCCCGCGCCTTTTCCTATGATCGCCGCCCCTACCAATCCAACCGCCCTCAACGGGAGACTTCATGTCGGTCGAGAACGTGCGCGAGATCGAGCGGACGATCGAGGAACACAACACCTGGCGAGACCACTGCGTGAACCTGATCGCGAGCGAAAACGTCGTTTCGCGCCGCGTCCGCCGCGTCCTCGGATCGGATTTCGGGCATCGCTACGCTGAAGGACACCCCGGCAAACGGTATTACGAAGGCACGCAGTACATCGACATGCTCGAAGCCCGGGCACGCGAGGGGATCCTCGCGATTTTCGGATGCCGGCACGCCGACGTGCGCCCGTACTCCGGCAACGTGGCCAACGAGGCGGTTTTCTCGCGGTTCATCTCGGGCGACCGGGCGGTGATGGTCAACTCCACGCCCGGCGGCGGACACATCAGCCACCACAAGGCCGGATCGGTCGGCAAGTTCACCAAGCTCATCGTGGACTTCCCCCGCTCCGAAGACGGCTACTCGATCGACGTGGCAAAGGCGCGCGATCTGATCGACGAAACGAAGCCGACGTTCGTGATCCTCGGCAAGAGCATGATCCTGCTGCCCGAACCGGTCGCCGAGATCGCCGAAATCTGCCGCGCGCGCCATATCGTCCTGCACTACGACGCGGCGCACGTGCTCGGCCTCATCGCCGGCGGTCAGTTCCAGAAGCCGCTCGAAGAGGGCGCGGACATCATGACCGGTTCGACGCACAAGACCTTTTTCGGCACGCAGCGCGGCGTCATCATGTCGAATTGGGACGACGAGCAGTGGAAGACGCTCGACCGCGGCGTGTTCCCCGGCTCGACGAGCAACCACCACCTCGACACCCTCGCGGCGTTTTCGCTCGCCGTCGAGGAATGGAAGGCGTTCGGCCGCGATTACGCCAAGGCCGTGGTCGAGAACGCCCGGCACTTCGCGGAGGCTCTCGCCGCGGAAGGCTTCGACGTTCAGGGCAAAAGTTTCGGCTTCACGCGCAGCCACCAGGTGATCGTGTCGGTGAAGGACCAGGGCGGCGGCAAACCGGTCAGCCGGCTCATGGCCGACAACAACATCATCTGCAACATGAACATGCTGCCGCACGAGCCGCTGAAAAACGCGATGAACCCCGAGGGCCTGCGACTCGGCGTGCAGGAGATGACGCGGTTCGGCATGGGCGCGGCGGAGATGAAGACCATCGCGTCGCTGCTGGCCACGTGCGTGCTGCGCGGCGAGAACGTCAAGGCGCGCGTCGAGGAATTCCGCGGTCAGTTCCAAATGGTGAAATACAGTTTCGACGCCGCAGAGTGACGAGCCCGCGCCGCGCCGAATTCCGCGAAAGTCCGTGCTGACCGAATCGCGCGAGATGGTCACTTCTCGCGCCGTTTCGTATTGACGCGCGACGGGCGGAACCTTATCGTGCACATCCGTAGCGCGTCATGAACGGCCATTTTCTCGTGTTTTCGCGGATTTGAATGAACACGCGTGCCGGAGCGGCGCGCGGCGCCGGTCTGGGAGGATGAATCGTGGCGACCGTTGAAGAACTCGAAAACCTGCTCGACGACCTGGACATCGATCGCGACCTCGCCAAGGCCGAGCTCGAAACGGCGCAGGGAAAGATCGAGAAGGCCGAAGCCCGCAAGGACAAGGTCAAGCCCGAGATCTATCAGAAGGTCGTCGGCGAATACGTCGCGGCGCGCGACGCCGCGCAGGCGAAGCTCGACGAGATCGAAGCCAATATCGCCGCAACACACGCCGAAATCGAATCGACCAAGGCCGCGGCCGAAGAAGACGCCCGTCGGGCGGAAGAAGAAGCTCGCCGCGCCGAGGAAGAAGCTGCCCGACGCGCCGAGGAAGAACGTATCGCACGGGAAGAAGAGGAACGTCGGGCGCGCGAAGAAGCCGAGCGCATGGCCCGAGAGGAAGCCGAACGAGCGGCGCGCGAAGCCGAAGAGCGCCTCCGGGCCGAGGAAGAAGCGCGGAGCCGCGAAGAAGCCGAACGGGCGGCCCGCGAGGACGAAGCGCGCAACGCGGAGGCGAATCGACGGCGCGAAGAAGACCGTCAGGCCGCGCGCGAGATGATCGCGTCCCTCGTTTCCGACCGTGACGCCGTCATGGCCGAGATGGCGGGTCCCCAGAACGAGATGGAAGAGATCGAGTTCCGCAAGGAGATGGGCGAGTTCGAGTCGGACGACGAGTACGACGCAGCCGCCGCATCGGTGCGCGAAAAGCTCGCCGGCCTCAACGATCGCATTGCGGGGATCGACGTGCAGATCCGCGAATTGGCCTCCGCCCACGGCGTGGAATCGCCGGTCGGCCCAGCGCCCGGCGAGATCGAATCTCCCGCCGCCGCCGCGGAACTCGCGCCTGCGGAAACGGATGCGGCGATCGAGACACTGCTCGAATCCGCTCCGGTTGCCGAAGCCGCCGTCGAGGAGGTCGAGGAATCCGCCGAGGCGGAGGACCTGCACGAGGAGGTTGTCGAAACCCTCGAGGGCGACTGGAGCGATGTCGAACGCCGCTTCTTTGAAAGCTCCGCCGATCACCGCTTCTTCGTGAATCCCTGCCTCATCATGCACGACGCGAACGGGCGCGAGCGCGTGTTCGAAATGGCCCACGAGATCACCACGCTGGGCTCCGCGGGCATGGGCGAGGTCGATGTGATGATCGAACACGCGTCGGTGGACAAGAAGCACGCGCGCATCAAGCTCGAGCATGGGCGCTACATCATTAAAGACCTGGGCAGCCGGAAGGGCACGTACGTCAACGGAAAGCGCATCAAGAAGGAACGGCTGAACCACCTCGACAAGGTGAAGATCGGCGACGTCTTTTTGCAGGTGCGCTTGATGTAGCGCGCGTTTTGTCAGGAACGTAAAGGGCCGTCCGTCCGGGCGGCCTTTCTCATTTCACGTCGAATTCTCCGACCGGAAAAACAACGCCGTTGATGCGCAAGTCCATGGCGTGCCGGCCGGGATAACTCCGCCGGGTGGTCATCGGCTCGAATGAGACGTTCGCCCGCAACGTGATCGTGACTCCCGCATCGAGTTCGAGTCGACGGAGCTTGAACACCTTCGGCCGGCGCGTCCCGTTGGACTTGACGAAATGCACCGCGAAATCGATCAGGAGATCCTGTGCGACTCGGCTTTCGCTACGCAATTCGATCCACGCCTCCACTCGCCCGCCGATTTTCACACGCGGCGGATCGAATCGGACCGACGCGACGCTGACGCGCGGTTTCGCGCCCGCGCCGAGAATTTCGAGAGCGCCGGGGTGCCCCGCCTTGACCAGCGAACGCAGGGCGTGGCCGACGATCCACTTTCGGCCGCTCGGAGCGCCGTCCATCCATTTCCGGCACAGATCGACAAGACGGTCCGGGTGATCCTTCCCGATATCGTTCATGCAATTGGCGACGGATCGATGAACGTATCGCTCGTCGTCGTCGCGAAGCAGTTCCAGCAGCTCGATGACCGGCGAGGGGTCAACCTGAAAATCCCGAAGTCGCGGAGCCCAGGGCAGCCGGGGGCGAATGCCCTCGGAGACGAGACGGCGCACGTGCGGGTCGGCGTCGGTGGCCCAGGTCTTGAGGACGCTCAACGTTTCGGCCGGGTATCGGACAAGGAATGCGCGGATACTGCGTTCGGCGGAAAAGCGTTTCGTCAGTTCGTACTGGGCCGCGATCGACGACTCGAAGTGATCCAGGCCGTGCCGTTCGACGAACATCACGTGCGGCAGCATGCACAAAATTTCGTAGCCGAAATCGTCGGTACGGGTGAGAGGGGGCGGCAGCGAACGGACCACGATATCGATCGCTGTTGCGTATTCCTTCGGGAGGCGCCGATGCATGGCATCCGCAATCCACGCGGCTCTCTGGAGAAGTTCACGATCGGCGAGGCCGGAAATGGCATCGCGCGCAAACGCGTCCGCATCGAAAGACGCATCCACGCCGCGCAGAGCCCGACCCATCGCTCGGATCGCGGTTTCGTTCAGAATGTCTTTGAGATTCGCCGGCACCGCCCCGTCACCCGACTCGGTAACGAACCTGCACGAGGCCCGTCGGCCACGACCGGCACTCTTCCAGCTTCAGGCCGTGCTCGAACCCCCGGGCGAACAGCGGGATCCCGTCGCCGAGCAAGATCGGGATGATCGAAACCGTGAGGTCGTCGATGAGACCCGCGTCCAGGAACTGCCGGATGACCGCGCCGCCATCGATATACGCGCGACGCATCCCGCGCCTCGCGAGCTCAGCGACGATCTCGGCGGGGGCGCCGCGAAGAAACTCTTCGTCGTGTTTCGGTTCGGCTTCGCGGTGCGTCAACACGAAACAGGACTTTTCCCCGTACAACCACGTCGAGAATCCGCATGCGACGTCCCACGTGTTCCGTCCGAACACGACCGCGTCCACCGTGTTGAAGAACGCGAAAAATCCGAAGTCTTCGTCGGGCATGTCCACGCAGTCCAGCCAGTCGACACCGCCGTCCGGGCGGGCGATGAATCCGTCGAGGCTCATGGCGATGAACACGGAACATTGGGGGCGTTGCGAGATGTTCTTCGATGTCGTCATGGAGTTCTTTTACCCGGAGGGATCACGTGAAAAAAAGCGGGGCGCGGTCACGCGAAAAGCGTTCGGCGAGAGAAAACGGGCACCGAGAAAACCTCGGTGCCCGACACGTTCACGGGTGGAGAGAATCGAACTCCCAACCCCCGGTTTTGGAGACCGGTGCTCTGCCAGTTGAGCTACACCCGTATACCGACCGCATTTTCCCAGGCCAAAGCCGCGACTGCTTATCACGCGATATCTCGAAAATCAAGCGAAACGGGCCTGCGGACGGGGTCTCGCACGGACACTTGCGTTGCGATTGCGACCCCGGATGTCGCACGGCTATTGTACGGTCGATTCGAGAGTCTCTTCGGAGGGAAACCATGGGCTACGGGGGAATCGTCACCGGGGTGGTGCTCGCCACAGTGGCGCAGATGCCGGCGCAGTTTTCGACGCGTGACGTCTCGGATCATCCCACGATGCTGGCCACGCATCCCGAGCCCCGGCACAGCCATTACCACGCATTCGTCGGCAAGGAGTTGAAAGTGCTTTGCGACGGACGTGGGCAACTGGTGCTCGAAGAAATCCGCAAGCAGACCGCGCGTGGTTCGGTGTGGCGCAAACGCGACGCTGAGCCATCGAATCACCACGCCCGGGTTGCCACGACCGCCGCTCCCGATGACGCGGGCGACCGAGTGGGGATTGGGCCGCAATACTCCGGCGACAAGCCCTTTACGCGGGCAATGCGCCTCCATCAGAGCCGCTACCGGGCCGAGGTTCTGCGCGCTCCCTACGGCACCGGTCCCGAAGTCACGAGCGCCGCACATTACGGGAACATGCTTACGGTCGAGGATGGGAAGCGGGGGCTCAATTTCCTGACGCCGCAGATCTACGAGATCGCGAGGCGCCGCGTCTCACGGGCGACGGGAATGGTCGCGGAATTCCGGCTGTACTGCAACATGCTGTCGAGCCAACCCATGTGCTTCAACCTCTTCGGGCCGCTGGTCGACGATCTCGATCTGGCGACGACGCTGTGGAAAAAGCTTCTGCCGGGCGAGGTCGAGCGCGTCACGCGCGTCGAAATCGAATGGAATCCGGAGCCACGCTTCGAATACCTCGACGATCGGACCGCGTTTGACGCCTTTGTCGAATACGAACGCCCAGACGGGACGTCGGCCTTCGTCGGCATCGAGACGAAGCTGACCGAACCGTTCTCTCAGAAGCACTACGACAACGAGGCCTATCGCCGCTGGATGCGCGTCGACGACACGCCCTGGAAACCCGAGGCGTGGAATCGCGTGGACGACGACGTACACAACCAACTCTGGCGCGACCACCTGTTGGCGGTCGCGGTGCGCCGCCACGCGTCGTCGAAGTACACGCATGGACGTTTCATGCTCGTTCGGCATGGCGGGGATACGGAGTGCGCGCGCGTTGTGGTCGGCTATCGCGAGCTACTGCGCGATGGTGACGACACGTTCATCGACATGCCGCTCGATCGGCTCGTCGCCGAGTGGATCGCCGTCGCGTCCGAAAGCCACCGAGACTGGCTCGAACGATTTCGTGCTCGCTACCTGGATTTGTAAGCGCCGTCCTTAGGACTGCGGACGATCGACGAGCACGCCCGGATTCATCACCCACGACGGATCGACCGTCGTCTTTACGCGCTCCAGCACCTCGCCGAAGAGCGGATTGCGCTGCGTTTCGAACCATCGACGATGGTCACGCCCGACCGCGTGGTGGTGCGTAATCGGTCCACCGTTCGCGATGATCGCGTCCGACGCCGCTGCCTTGATCGCGTCCCACTGCGCGATCTCGTCACCTTCGCGGCCCGGCGCGACGACCGTGTAGTAGATGGCCGGGCCGTCGGCGTAGACGTGTGTGAAACGCCAGAAGACGAAACCCGCGCCGCACTCCTTCATTACCGCCGAGACCGCCGCGTTCATGACCGCGTCGTGAAACGCCGCAATGCGATCCCACGTCGTCGCGGTCTCAAGCGTCTCGGTGATGACGCCGCACCGCGCGAGCCAGTCGCGCACGTAGGGTGCACGGATGAACCGATCTTTCCACGTCGCGCCCGCATCCGGGTCGCCTTCCGACGCCCCGCTCCCCGCTCCGTCGCTGACGCCGCCGTGCATCGCAGCGATCTCCAGCGCACGGCGAAGCTTGTCGACCTGGGTGTGATCCGAGGACTCGAATCCGAGGAGAAGCACCGTACGCGCGCCGTCGCCGATGCCCATCGTGAACGCCTCGAGCGCCGAGATCAGGCGGCAGTTGGCGGGATTCAGGCCCGACTGCGCGATGGCGCGCACCGCGTCAACCGCGCCGTCCTGTTCGTCGAAACGCACGACAGCGCCTTCGCGAAACGTCGGAATCGCCTGAACGCGCATGGTCGCCCGCGTGATGACGCCGAAAACGCCCTCGGAGCCGATCACGAATCGGTTGGCGTCGGGGCCGTCGCCGGTGCCGGGCAGTTCGCGCGTCTCCCAGATTCCGCGCGGCGTGACCAAGCGCACCGACTGCACGAATTCGTCGATGTGCGTGTAGAGGGTGGCGAAGTGCCCGCCCGCGCGCGTGGCGATCCAGCCGCCGAGCGTCGAAAACTCGAAGCTCTGCGGATAATGACGAAGCACGAGACTGTGCGGGCGCAGCCCGTCGGCAAGATCCGGCCCGTAAATGCCCGCCTCGGCGCTCACAGTTCGCGACACGGCGTCGATGCGTAGGATGCGATTCAATCGGCGCAGGTCGCAGACGATCGCGCCCGCGTAGGCGTCGCCGACGCGCGGCTCGACGCCGCCGACGACGCTGGACCCGCCGCCGAACGGGATCAGCGCGACCGCGTGGTCGGCGCAAAAACGCATGAGCGCCGCGATGTCGGCCTCGTCGCGGGGATACGCCACGTAATCGGGCGCGGGTGAGAAGTCTCCGCGCATGGCGCGCACGACGTCGCGCCACGCCCGCCCATAGGTGTGGTTCGCGCGGTCGAACAAGGCGTCCGTACTGTACGCCGCGAGCTCGTCGGCAAGGGCGAAACGCGGCGCGCGAAGCGCGAGATCCTCGACGCGCGGGATCGGGCGCTCGCGCAGCTCGATTCCGCCGAACGCCTGCGTGAGCAGCGCCGCGTATCGCCGCTTCATGGCGTCGGGAACGGTCTCGTCCGCGTAACCCCATCCGAATACGTTGCGTCTCGACCAGTCCACCGTACCTCCCGCGACACGCCCTGTCGCTTGCGGCGCGCCTGACGTAGGGGCGCGATTTATCGCGCCCGGTTCAATCGCACCCCGCGCACCGCGCATCGGGCCGCCAACGCGTTACCGTGCGGGTGCGATGAATCGCGCCACTACAACATCGGCTCATCGCCATCCGTCGTTGCATCCGGGTTGTCCCGATCGATATTCCAGCGGATCGGATTTTCAATGATGTACTTTCGAATCCGTTTCATCTCGTCGTCGTCGCGAATGACGCGCTCGTAATAGTTCCGCTGCCAGGCGAAGGCTGGGTCGACATGTTCGCGGATCTCGCGCGCGGTTGTCGCCTTGAATGCGCGAACGATATTGCCGAGGGTCGGAGCGCGAGCGCTGTGCGCGGTCGACGGCGAATTGGCCGCGATGGCCTCGGAATTGGGCGCGATGAATCGCGCCCCTACGACCGTCCGAACCGTCGACGAATCGGGCGCTCGGTCGTACGTATCCAGTTCGTTGATGAGGATTCCGTGGATGTGATTCGGCATCACGATGAAATCCGAGAGCGCGATGTGACCGAATCGACCAGGCAATTCGGACCACCGAATTCGTGCGATCTCTCCCGCAGTTGTCAGCCGGACTTCGTCATCGAAAACGTCTCCGAATAGACAGAGACGCCCGGACACGCAAAGCGTCACGAAGTAAGCGCCGGGCAGGGAATAGTCATACCCACGCAATCGAATCGATCGCCGGCCGTGAATGCTCGGATCGAACGTCATCTCTGTTCCGCAGGGGCGCGAATCAACGCGCCCCCGGTCGGCCCCGGATTATTCCGTACAGGCTTCGGCGAGGTAGTCGAGACCGAAGTCATCGGCGAACTCGCTGCACTCCTCAATCGACGGAATCTCCCAGTCGGCCTCGGCCGAGATCACGAGTTCGAATTTCTTCACGGTCAAATGCCACGCCACGAGTTCCTCCAGCGACGGGCAGTCTCCCGGGATGAAACTCACGAATTGCGAGACGATGCACAAGCCGAAGACGTCGATCACCGCACCGATATCCGCGCCGTTCTCCGCATCGCCCACGCGGTAGATCGACTTGTAGCCCACACCGAACGACTCGGATTCGTTGAGCGCGTCCACGAGGTGCGGGACGTCGTCGATCGTCAGCTCGATCGACTCGCCCGGCTGCACGATGAACTTGCCGTCTTCATCCACGCGGGGGTCGGAGAACGGGATCATCACGCTCTCGTCCCAGGCTTCGGCGAGCTCGCCGTCGCCCATGAAGATCTGAAACTCGACCGGCACAGCCGCCATTTCTTCAGTGTCGTTCGAGACCTCGAAGTTCACGCCGACCTTCGTGACCTTCACGACGCCGCGAATACTTTCCGCGATCTGGTTGTCCGCCGAAACCGAGAGCACGCCCGGCTGAAGGATTTCGAGCGACGCGTCGCGCAGCTCGTCCTCGACGTCCTTCATAGCATCTTCGATGTCGTCGCTGTCGAATACACTGCTCGGGATGTAATCCTCCGCGAGATCTTCCAGCGACGACGAGAGCCCGTCGAGCGTCACGTCGGACGGATAGAAGGGCAGATTGAAGGGCACGAGCGGCAGCGTGCCGGTCGCGCCAATGCCGTCCTCGCTCACGTCCACATCGTCACAGGCCGCCGCGAAAACCAGCAGCGCCGACAACAGCAAAAATCCCAAGCGTTTCATTTCATCCCTCTCCTGGCCGCGCGCAGCGACCGAATCCGTACGTCCCACCATCGTTCGCCGCTCAGGCGGCTGGTTCAGAAATAAATATTGATGCCGCCCAGGATGTCCAGCGTCCCGAGATTCTTCTCCATGAAGAACTCCCGCGTCGGCGTCCCGGACGTGTATCGCCCTTCCAGTCGAAATGCCACGAAATCCGACAGCATCCAGTCGAAGCCGCCGAGGGCCGCCCAGTGGAATACCCATTCCTCGTCCGAGTTCTCCACCGCGATCAGCCGCTCGGTGCCCTTGCGTTCCATGACGATGTATTTGTACCCCGCCGCGCCGCCCACGAAGGGATTCACCGTCCATTTGCGAAACGGCTCGAAACGCAGCGTTCCCCACACCGGCATCGCCCGCCAAAAGCTCGTGCCGGGCACGTCGAGCTCGATCGTCTCGCCGTCCTTCCACAGGCGCTTGGGCGCGCCCTGCCCATATTCATAGGACAGATCGCCGGAGATCGAGAAGACGTAGAGGAAGTAATACTTGGCGTTCGCCTCGATGTGCATGAGGTAGTCGAACTCGTCCTTGACCTCGCGGTCCACGGGCAGGCTCGGCCCCGCGACGATTCCCGCCGACAATCCGCAGCGCGCCTCGGTCTTCGCGAACGCGGCGGGCGCGGCCGCGAGCGCGGCCAACAGGAATGCAACGATGGCGATGCGTCCGGACTTCAACGATCGGGGCCCTTTCCGCCGCGCATCTTACACAATGCCCCCAAACCGGCCAAGCGCGGCGACCGTTCCGGTTGATCGCGACGCCGAAACCCGGTACGTCAGGCGCATGACGTATTCACATCGCATTTCGATCGATCACCTGTGGGGACTCACGGCCGGGCTGCTGCTCGGCGCGGGGGCGGCGGGCCACGCGCTGCGCCTCGTCACGCTCGCGGGCACGCCGCTCGGCGCGCGGCACGCGGTCGCGGGATTCGCGATCCTGCTCTACACGCTCGCCGGAGTCCTCGCGCTGCTCCGCCGCCGCGAGGGATTGTGGATCGCGATCCTCGGCCCGGTCGGCGGCGTCACCGCCGTGACCCTCGCACCGAACGCGCACATCGACCTTTTCCAGATCGTTCTCGCAATCCCGCAGATGGCCGCGCTGGCGCTGTCGGTGTGGCTGCTGCGGGCGCGGCGATTCGGCTGACCCAGGCGGATACGCCGCCGCCCGTCAGCCGGCCGACGCCTGCCGGATCCGTTCGATCACGCGGACGCGATCCCGGTGCCACTCGCGCGCCGTAACCCGCAGGTGACGCCAGCGTCGGTGATTCAACACATTCGGAACATGGACGTACTTTTCGTAAACATGGGTCGGCGCGCCGCCATCGTCGCACAGGACTGCGAGCGAGTATTTTCGCGAATCATCGCCGTGCACCACGGCGACCGGAAGTCGGAATTCGGACGTGCCAACCGTCGTCTCCACGGGCAAACCGGCTTTTTCGAGATCGAGGGCGATTTGATGGTGCAGTGGAAGATACAGTTCGTCCGCGTGAGTCGTCCCGCCGCCGTCGACACGCCGTTTGGTCTGATCGTTCACGAGTGAGAGGATTTTTTCGGCTTGGTTCCGTCGACCTTCGCCCATGTGATGCGCGAACTCTACAAACGCCTTGAACAGGCGGGGGCCGTCGTTCCGCGTGTTCGCGACCGACAGCATCGACGGGTCGAACGAACTGACAACCACCACCTCGACCTTGGCACGCGACACGGCAACGTTGAGCCGCCGTTCGCCGCCCTTTTGCCCGAGCGGGCCGAACCGGGCCGGCACGTACGTTTCCTCGCTTCCGTCCCGCTTTTTTCGGATCGTCGGCGCGTAGCCGAGGGAAAACACAATCACATCGCGTTCGTCGCCCTGTACACCTTCGAGATTTTTCACGAACGGCCGCGCGTCCATCTGCTCCGCGGACGCGGCGGCGTCATAGACCCTGGCGAACGCGGCGTCGGCGCTGCGCCGAACGTCGATTTCATCGAGGATGGCACGCCGCTGCGAGATGTTGAACGTCACGACGCCAACGCTGAGGTGATCGGGACGCAGCAGGATCTCGCCGACGACATCGACCACGCGTTTTGCCTCGGGAAGATTCACACTCTCCGCCCACACCCCGTCGGGCACCCTCACCCAGCGCACGGCGGGCGGCGCGGATCGGCTGAGCGTCGCGGGAATCGTGAGCAGCGAACCGCCGTACATCGAGTGGTTGGAAAACGCGATGAGTTCCTCGAACAACGCGCGATAGTGCCAACGCAGCGGCGCGCCGACACCGACATTTCTCGCAAGCACCAGCAACGATTCGGACTCGAACACGTCGAGGGGTACGTCCCGATCCGTCTCGTCCGATTCGTCGGCTTCGATGCCGGACGCAGCCTTGAAAAACGAGGTGGGCGGCATCTGTTTGTCGTCGCCCGCAATCACCGCCCGCCGGGCGCGCGTCAGGACGGGGAATCCATTTTCCACGGTGCATTGCGACGCTTCGTCGATGATGAGCAGATCGAAGATCGGCTCACGTGGAAACAGAATCGCCGTGGTCTCGGGAGACATCAGCCAGACCGGCACGATGTCGAGCAGTCCCTCGCGGGCGTACCGTCGCACGAGAGTGCGCATCGGCATCACGTTTCGCTGCTTGCGGCACTCGCGGACGATGGTCTCCCGCACCGTCTGTTCGGGCGTGCGCCGCGCGCGGGGTTCGGCGGGATTGACCGCCATGAGGCCGAAGCGATCCCCCTCGACCGCGATGCGCTCGGCCTCTTCGCGGGCGATGGCCTGATGGAGTTCCAACAGACGGGCCGACGCCTGCTCCAGGCTCCCCATCGGGGGTGCCTGATCGAGGATACGCAGGTCGAACATGGCGTCTTCGCATTGCGCGAGCCACGCTTCGGCCCAACCGCGGCGAACGGCGTCTGCCCAGTCGCTTGGCGACGCATTCACCGGACCATCGGCCAAACCTTCGGCCAAAGACGTCGCGCCCGCGTACAGACTCGCGATCGCTGTCAGGACCCGATCCGCCTCGACGAGCCGGTGGGCGTCGGAACCGAATGCGTCGCGAAGTCGCGCGAGTTCGGGGCTCGCCATCCCGACGGCGTGCGGAAACGTCGCGGCGACCGCGGCAACGGTCGATTGCGCGGCATCGAACGCGTCGGCCAACTCCACGGCCTGTCCGCACCGCGAAATCCAGGATAACCACCCGTTCTGCGGTTCTGTCGCGCCCGGCTCGATCGGCCAGGCGTCGACGCGCTCCAATTGCCGCTTCGAAATCGCGAGTTTCGATGCGAGATCCCACCAGTGTGTGATGCATCCGATCAGTTCCAGCAATTCGCCCGCGTCGCGCGGAAGGAGCGTTCGCGCGCGCAGAATCTGCAACGCGGATTCCGCAGCCCTCCACGCCCGCGCGGCACGAATGCGCCGCTCGAGCGCCGCGACCAGTTCGAGCCTGATCTTCGCCTTGGCCTGCTCGGGCCACTGGCGCACGAGCGTGTTGCGGATGATCCGCTTGGCCTTTCGCCAGGATGGGCGAAGGAACCGGAAAAACGATGATGCGAGTCGGCCGGCGACCACAACGGCTTCGGTCAGTTCCGTCGATTCATCGATCTGCACGCGCGTCGACTCGGCCGCGGCCGCGGCGCGCTCGCCGTCCGCCTCTTCGAGCCCCTCGTAGGGGACCGGCATCGCCACGTGCAGCCGGTCGCGAATCGCCGCGGTCTCGGCCGCACGCGCGAGCCGGTCGCGGGGGGATTGAAGATCGGCCGGCGAAATTCCGGCGAACGATGCACGCGGGGCGAACAACGCGCCGGATCGATATGGGCTCGATGCCGTCCAAAACCCGGCGTAGGGGTGAAGATCCTTCACCATTTGCGTCAATCGGCGCAGGTCGTCGCGGCCGATGGATGCCAGATCCGGGAGAGCGACCGGAGGTGTCGCGATCGACGCGGCCATCGTGTGCAATTGCCCCACGGCGAGGCCGCTGAGCGTAGGCGTCGCGAGAATCCGGTCGCGCGTGGCGAGCTGATCCTCGATGTCGCGGATCTCGGCCCGGAACTGTGACATCTTCGCGTCGCTGAACCGTCGGCGATCCGAAGCTTCCAATCGATCCGCGACGTGCGTGTACAGAGCCTTGCGATCGTCGTGAACGTCGTGAACGACGGCGGCGAGGTGCCCGATGCCCGCGCCATCCATGCGCTGCTTCACGACGTCGAGCGCAACGCGTTTTTCACAAACGATCGCCACCCGTTGCCCCTTGGCGAGCGCGTCGGCAACCAGATTGACAATGGTCTGGCTCTTTCCCGTCCCCGGAGGACCGTCCATCACCATCAGCCGCGCCGCCCGCGAACGCAAAACCGCCTCGCGCTGGCTCGGATCGGAATAGACGATGGGCTGGTCGGGTGAATCGGACAATGCCGGAGGACGAAATTCCGGTCTATACGAAGCGGGCAGAATGTCGCACGCCGCGTTGAGCGACGTTTCGAGATTCGTCGCCGACGACGGATCGAGTTTCTGGAGCAGTTCATCGTAGTCCTGAAGCAAGTCCGAACTCGATTGCGGAAAAAACCCAACGATGGCGTTTTCCGCCAGCGCAATGCCCTCCGGCAGCAAACCCGCCGCGGCGACATTCAATTCCTCAAACGGAACCAGCGTGCCGGTCAGGGGCTTCGCGTCCAGACCCAGATCGCGCAGCGCGTCGAGCAGTGTCTCGGCGCTCACGGCGGCTTTTTCGTCGAGCGTTTGCGCGAGTTCGTCGGTGAACGCGTAGTTTTTCTTGGCGAACAGCAGACGGATGAGCGCCTGATTCGCGATGGCCGGATCGGATTCGCGCCGTCGAAGCACGTAGGTGCCCGCGCCACGTGCGTCGGAAACGAGAGAATACGGATGCAACACCAGCGGGGCGCGCACAAAAAATCCGCCGACGTTTCCGACCAGAAACGGATATCCGACAAACAGGTCGCGACATCCGGTTTCCTCGACCCGCGCCCGGAACTCGCGGTCCAGATTGCGCAGGGTCCGCGCCGTGTCGGCGGCGACCTTGTGCAGACCGGCTTCGTCGCCGCTCAGAAGGGGAATGACGTTTTCGGACCACAGCAACGCCACGATGCGCTCGGACCGTCCGTCGATGATCCGGTCCAGCGAAGCGAGATCGAAATGCCGGCCGGTGACGGCTTTGTACAGGCGCACGCTGGGGCTGCGGCCGTCGCCGCTCACAAGCCGCTCGCGCAGATGCTTGAGCGCGCCGGCCAGCGCGTCGCGTGTCTTGACCTCGGCCAGCCCCCGCGCACGCGCCGCCTTCTCCTCATCCTCGCGTCGTTTGCGTTCGGCCTGCGTCAGTCGAAAAACGAGCGACTGATCGAGACGCACCGCGCCGTCGGCGTCGGCGACCGGCGGCGATTCGACCTCCAGCCGATGCTCCTGCACGGACGATTCGATGGTCGCCGTGGCGGTTTCGTCCCACGACGCTTTCCCGAGAATCCGCGCCAACCGGCGCAATCCCACCGCGCCGCCGCCGCGACGCGCGAGACCCGCGAATAATCCCGCGAGCGCCGTTCGCGCTTCGAACTTGCCCGGCGGCAACGATGGAAGCGGGCGTTCGACGGGCCGGTCCACGCGCTCGATCTTGAGCGCCCGCGCGGCGGCGGTCAGCAGATAACGGAACAAGTGCTCCTGCTGCAGGCTGCGACCGACCGCCGCCAAAACGTCGAGCTCGCGAACGTGGATTTCGCGATCGGCGAGAATCACGTGCATCATGATGTTGAAGACGCTGGCGGCGACCGGCTCACCGCCCGCGATGGCGACGGGCAGCAACTCGCCGAACCGCGCGAGCGCCTTTTCGCCGTCGAGCAGATCCTTCCAGCCGGGAACCACGGTCGAAAACGTGTCTTCGAGCGCCTTGGTCTCCGTGTCGTCAAGGCTGTCGTCGGCCATGGCCACGAGCGAAGCGGCGCACAGCGCGAATTCCTGGATTTCGGGCGCCGGCGTCCCATCGTCCTGAGTTTCGTAGAATCTCTCCGCGGAACCGCCGAGAATCGTTTCGAGCACGTCATCCACGTCGGCGAGCGTTCGTGTTCCCGGGCCGCGGCCCGTGGCGGCGCAGAAGGCGTCCGTCTCCGAAAACAGCAGCAGCGCATAAGCCCGCAACAAGTGTTCGGGATGCGAGCCGAGCTTTTCGGTTTCGGCTTTTTCCGTTTCGCCGAAGAGCACTTTTGCCTGTTCGATGTAGGCGGGGGCGTCGCCCGCGAGTCGTTCGGCGGGAAGTCCGGTCACCATGGCCATCATGAGCCGGATAGGGTCGTCGAGCGAACCGGTGGCGAGTGCCGCAAAACGGTCCGCTGTGAATTCCATCGCCATCGAGACGCGCGAGGCGAGGACACGTACGGAGTCGGGGAGCCGGTGATCCCACGCGATAGCCGACGCGAAATCCATGGCCAAACGGCGCTTTGTCTGCGCGAATGCGTTGGTGTGCGCGAGATGATGGCCGAATTCATGGCCGAACAGGGCGATGAAACTTCCCCGGTCGAGCAGCGTGGACCACTGACCCTGAAGACTGATGAATACCACGTCGGGGCAGATGAAATTCGCCGCGCGGGCTTCGCCGCTCGCCTGATAAATCTCGATCGCGCGATCGAGTCCGAGTGCGCCGGCCGCCGATTTGGCGTATTCGAACACGTCGGGCGCCATGTTTTCGGAGAGTTTCACGTGCGTCGTCAGCAGGCGTCGTCGAATACGTTCGGAGTCGTGTTTTTCGAGATTCACAGCCCCACCGGAATTGAAAATGCCGGTGGCCAACAACGAGTCGGCGAACACGGGTTCACCCCGAAATCGAAACCTCTCCACATCGATCGCACGTTTTTCCGCGCTGGCCATCGCAACGTCTTCGGACATGTTTCCCCCCCGGTTCGGGCTTTGCTCGAAAACGCACATTGTTGATCGCGCCGCCTCGGGCAGCGACAATCCGTCATGGTTCGATCATGAAACTTCGCGCGCGGGCCGTTTCGTCTAGGCGTCGGCCCGAACGACCCAAATGAAACTGTTCATCAGGCTACTGCCAGTATACGACGCATGGGGTCATGCATTCAATCAATGCGCTCGAACGGATACAGGCTCAAATTCCGGACGCGATAACCTGCTCGAGATTTCTCCCATCCGCACCCGCGGGAACCGGCCGTCACGACTCTCTCACGCGGATCGCGTACTCCCCGCTGACCTCCACGTCGATCCGCCAGCCGCCGTCCACGCGAATGGGCGTGACCACGCCGATGCCCGTGCCCGTCACGGTCGGCGATGTGTCGATGTCCGACGGCATCCACAAATCCGCGACGCCGGGCGCGTCGGTCGTCCCCTCGACGAGCAGGTCGCCGTCGCACGGCGTGGCTTCGAGGCGCGTGAGACGTCCCGGCGCGGCGCGAGGATAGGCGCGGTTCAGGCATTCGCGGATGGGAAATCGCGCGTTGCCGCAAGCGGCCTGTTGCTGTTCGATCCATCCGGGGG
This sequence comes from Deltaproteobacteria bacterium, assembly GCA_020845895.1. Taxonomy (NCBI): domain Bacteria; kingdom Pseudomonadati; phylum Myxococcota; class Myxococcia; species Deltaproteobacteria bacterium. The sequence goes on from JADLEX010000073.1 coordinate 27,361, forward strand.
TGGGCGGCCACATGACGTTGTGTGGGTCGCCGCACTCCTGCTCCCACTGCCACCACGCGCCGCCGGAGTGCCGATACGAATCTTCGAGCGCGGCGAACCTTCGCATCCAGTCGTCGGCTTCCGCGTCGCCGCCGAAGTGGTTGTACTCGCCGTACCACAGCGGCGCGCCGTAGAGGCGGCCCACCAGATCGAACAGGAGGAATCCGAACTCCAGCGAGAGCGGGTTGAAGATTTCCATGTACTGGTGAACGGCCCACGCCGCGTTGTCGATTCGCGGGACGAACGCCGAGGGGATGCCGTCGACGACCGGTTCGAAGAAGAGGATGTGTCCCGCCGTGCCCGCCTCCTGCTCGGCCGCGCGAATCGCCGCTTCGGCGTCGAGGTAATACTGGCTCAGACCCTGGTACGTGGCGAGGACGTCGGAGCCCCGACCCGGCTCGTTGATCAAATCGTAACCCGCCACGCGCGAATCGCCGGCGAATTCGGTCGCGATCGTCGCCCACAGATCGACGAGCTCGTCGCGAATGCCGTCGGTGTTGTCGTAGAAATGATCCCACGCGCGGATCACGGCGGGGCTCTCCTCGCGTCGTCCGGGCGTGCAGGTGGGTTCGCCGTCGGTGATCGTCGCCCACTCGGGCGCGCCATCCCACCCGCGCTGATGGCTCGTACCGGGCGGGCAGACCTCTTCCGCGGGCGTGAAGACGAACTTCGACCACGCGTCCTGATGCATGTCGATCACGACGTACAAGCCGCGCTCCCCGGCGTCGTCCACGGCGGTGCGCACGCGCGCAAGGTAGTCTTCGTCAAACGCGTCGCGTTCCGGCTCCCACGCGGACCACGTGGTGACGAGACGCACGACGTTGTGGCCGAGGGCTGCGACGTCGTCCCAGTCCTCGTCACTCAGTTCCGCCACGGTAGGAAGCGTGGGATCGGTCTCGAAGTAGTCGCCCAGGTGGTTGAAGTTCACGCCGCGCAGGAGTACCTCGCGGCCGAGATCGTCCGCGATATGGGCTGCCGGACCGGTCACGGCGCGCAGACGCGGAGGATCCTCGTGCGTCGCGGAATCGTCATCGCCATCGTCGTCGGGAAGCGGCGGCCACGTGTCGTCGTCCGCGTCGTCGTCAATCGCGTCGTCGTCGCCCGTGTCGTCGTCGATGGCATCGTCGTCATCCGGCGACGTCGAGTCCCCATCGCCGGATGATCCGCACCCGACGAACAACCACACGCCCAGGACGGCGAACACGAAACCGCGTAAGAAGTGACCGGTCATCGCGGGAGTCACCCCTCAAGTGAATGACGACCGTTCCATCATTGGCGATGCGTGCCGCCGGTGCAAGAATCCGTCGGGCGCGACGCGAATCTTCCATGCGCGACGCCGCGTTTCGTGGTAAACGGGGAGATGGGAATCGGGACGTCTTCGCGACGATCCCAATGGCTTGGATTTCGCGATTGCGGGGGAGCGGCTCATGACCGGTGATTCGAAGGGCGTCCAGGCGTCGCTCGACCGGGGCGCCCTGGAGGAAGGGCGGCGTTCGATCCTTGCTCGGATCGCCAAGCTCGAGGAGCGTCGCTCCACGGCGAAGCCGGAGATCCTCGACAAGCTGCTGGCGGAACAGAAATCCAAGCTCGCGGATGTGGACCGGCAACTCGCCGCCGCCCCGCGCACACCCGCTCCGACTCCCGCACCGACTCCCGCTCCTGCACCCACGCCCGTTCCGACGCCCGTTCACGCTCCCGCTCCAACTCCCGTTCCCACTCCAACTCCCCCGCCCGCTCCCGTTCCACGGGTCGAATTGCCCGAGACGGCACCCGCGCCGGAGCCTGAACCGGAGCCCGAACCGATTGGCGAACAGCCGCGTCCGTGGGATGTTTCCTTTGGGTCGCGTTTCGACGACGAATTTCCTCCCAAGAAATTTCCGTGGGCGCTCGTCGTCGCGGGAGCGGTCGTGCTCGCCGTATTGGCACTTGGGTACGCCTACATCACAAAAGCCGGCGTTTCCCCGGCACCCAGCGCGCCGCCCCCGGTCGCGGCGGCGTCGCCAACGCCTTCTCCGACGCCTACGCCGACACCGCCGCCGGTTGATCATCTGGCGAAGGGGACGGAGCTTTGGTGGACCCGCGGTCCCGAGAAGGCGGCCGAGGCGTTGGTCGAACTCCGCGTTGCGGCGAGTGCGTCGCCGCCATCCGCGGAGGCCGAGGCTCGCATCGCGGAAATCGAGTTGCTGCTCGCCGCGCAGACCGGGCGCGACCGCGAGGCCATTGCGAAGGCTTGCGAAGCGGCCGAGCGGCACTTCGCCGCGCCGTCACCGCCGGCGTCCGCCGGTCGTGCCAGGGCGACTTGCGAATACGCGCGAAAGCGATACGGCCCGGCGCTCGCCGCGGCGACCGCGATCCTGTCCGTGTCCGGCGACGCTCCGCCCGACGCCGAGACGCACCTTCTGATCGGCCGAATCCATCAAGCGAATCGCCAGGGAGACAAGGCGCTGGCGTCGTACGAAAAAGCCGCGTCGCTCGGCCCGCGCTTGTTCGAAGCCCGGCATCTCGCGGCCGAGGTTCGCGCCGCGCGTCGCGACTTCAAGGGAGCGATCGAGGCTCAAACGGCGGCGCTGGCGATCGCCCCGCAAAGCGAAATCGCCGCGAAGAAACTCGCTGAGTACAAGGCCGCGCTGAAGCCGGGCGAGGACGAAGAGGACACGACGAACGAGGACGCCTTCACGCAGTATTATCAAACGGCTGTCCGAATGCGGAATGAGGGCCGATTCGCCGAGGCCGCCGCGCAACTCGATCAGGCGATCGCCCTACGTCCCAACGCGTCGCTGCTGCTGACCAAGGCGCGGTGGGTGGCGGACACCGACCCGACCGGCGCGCTCGAGGCCGCCAAACGCGCTTCGGCGGCGGGCAGCGACGAAGCGTGGTACTGGATCGGTGCGTTGGAGCAACGCGCGGGACGCACGGGAAACGCCATCGCGGCGTACGAGGCCTACCTCGCCCGCAACCCCGGCGGGTCATACGCGGCCGAGGCGCAAAACGCGCTCTCGAAGCTCAAGGGGCCCTGAACGATCGGATATTCACACGTGCGGAATCGATCCGCGCGTTCGCACATCGCCAGTGACGGGGAGCGATCATTCGGTCGTCTCGCCGAAAGCTTGACGACGCGGAAAAACACGACGTGACAACGGCGCCGTCCGAATTTAAGATCGGGATCGTCCAGAAACGTTCGAATTATTCGGGCAGACTTAACGGCAGGCCCGATGCTGAGCTCGGCGACATGCGTGTCGCCCGGACGAACGTGACCGCGCGCGCATGATTCACAGAACAGGGGGAATCGAAATGAAGAACGTGGAAATGAGCCGGGACGGCGACATCCTGACGATCAAGGTCGACCTGAGCCGGGAGTTCGGACCTTCCGCTTCCGGAAAGACGATCATGATCGCGACCACGGAAGGCAATGTGTCCATACCGGACGACGATGAGAAAAAGATCGGTCTCAACATCTACAAGAAGAAACCGACGACCTGACGCGCTCTGATGCGAGATCTTCCTCGATCTCGCCGGCAGCGTGCGAACAACCCGCGACTCGAAGCAGCATGACCGGACGAAATTCCGGGAAGACGGTGGCTCCTACGCATCCGATCGATCGCCCCGTTTCCCGCCGATGGCGCCGTAACTTTTGAGTTTGCGGTAAAGCGTCGCCGATCCGATGCCGAGTTGCTCGGCGCTGCGCGTTTGGTTGCCGCCGTTCCGATCGAGAACGGACAGGATATATTCTTTTTCGACGTCTTCGAGCGACTTCACCTCGCCCGATTTCGCCGGGATCGCAATCGCCTGTCGGACTTCTTCGGGGAGATCGTCGAGTTCCGTACGCTTGACGCGCCCCAGTGCGACCGCGCGTTCCATGGCGTTTTCCAGTTCACGGACATTGCCCGGCCAGTCGTAACGCAGGAGCTGATCCGCCACACGCGGCGAAAGACTGGAGATCGGGCGTTTGAGTCGAAGGGCCGCCTCGGCCTGCAGGACGCGGGCGAGCGGGAGGATATCGTCCCGCCGATCGCGAAGAGCGGGCATGTGCAACTCCACGACGTTCAGCCGGTAATAGAGGTCCTTGCGAAAGCGGCCCGACGCGATGTCCTCGATCAGTTCGCGGTTCGTCGCGGCGATGACGCGGACGTTGATGGCCCGGGATTGGTTTTCCCCGACGCGGCGGATCTCGCGCTCCTGCAATGCGCGCAGGAGTTTGATCTGCATTGCCGGCGAGACCTCGCCGATTTCGTCGAGCAGCAGCGTCCCGCCATTCGCGGCCTCGAAGAGCCCCGGGCGGTTTTGCACCGCGCCCGTGAACGCCCCTCGCGCGTGTCCAAACAGCTCGCTCTCCAAAAGCGTTTCGGTGATCGCACCGCAGTTAACCGCGATGAACGGTCCGCGCGCGCGCGCGGATTGGTCATGCACAAACCGCGCGATGCGCTCTTTGCCCGTCCCGCTCTCTCCCGTGATGAGCAGCGTGGTGTCCACCTTGGCGACCCGCTGGGCGAGATCGATCAGGCGTCGCATGGCGGTGCTCTTCGAGACCATTCCGAGCGGTTCATCGACTTCGCTCGCGACGCGGGCGAGCACGCGCGTCCTCTCCTGCAGCTTGTGTTCAACTTCCTTGAGTGTCTCGGTGATCTGGTGAAGCGAGACGTCGAGCCAGCCGTTCAGGTTTTCGAGACGAAAGAAATGCAGCTCTTCCGCGCGATCGTCGCCCCACTCTTCGCGGGTTCGGCCCAGCAGGTGACACGCCGCGTCGCCCCGGCCGATGCAACGCTCTTCCAGGACGTAGATGTCCTGGCCCAATGTCCGACTCAGGTACCCGCTGGTCAGGCCGCAGATCGTCCAGCAGACGGGGGACTCGCTGCGTCCCAGGTGGGCGATGTGCTGCTCCGCCTCGTACGAACTCAACAGCGTTCGACCTGCTTTCGAAAGTGGATCGGCGTTATCGGGATCGAACCGGAACATCCCCGCCAGCATGTGGATGTGACCGCCGGCCATCCGTTGGTCCTCGTCACTGTCCCACTTGTAATGAGCCTGCATCGCCTCGGCCATCCGCCACCCGTGAATGTAGCCGAATCGGGTGAGGAATCCCCGGGCGGTCGCGAGACCGAAATGTTCGATGAGGTCCTTGCGCAGACTCCCGATCGCGGTCGTGTCGATGATGAGCGCGCGCTGACCCGCGAAGAGGATCGTTCCGCTCTCGGCGTCGTACTCCACCAATTCCTGAATATTCAGGTCGTCGATTCGCATGGCATTCCCTCATTTTGATGGATGGTCTGCCCATTTGATCGTTTCAGCAAGCATTTTTTCGCCGGGTTCGCCCGGAGCCCTCGTCGGGCGGTCTGCTTCCGAAGAATTCGAGGTCATCCATCCTCATCGGCACCACGTGATCGAAGACGCCGACGCATGTCCGCGGCGAGCCGTTGCACCCCCGTAATGATCGACGTCGGATCAATTTGATGCGCCCCGCCGGTCGTTGTTTCGGAACGCGATTTCTCAAAGGGCCGTGAATCCCGGCACTTCCACGACGGCGCGAGCCGGGCACGAGACGTGCACACGCCAACGCCGACCCACAAAAGGAGCGTTTCATGAGACACTTTTTCAGGTTCGGATTTCTGATGTTTCTCGCAACGGCGCTTTTCGCCTTGCCCGCCTGCACGGATGACAGCCAGGACGATGCCGAGGACGCGATCGAGGATGCCCTCGGGCTCGAAGTTGAATTCAACAGCGACGATCTGGGCGTATCGACGCCGGACGGCTGGAATTTCCTCTTCGCGGTGAAGCTGGAAGGCGACGACGTCAATCTCGTGGTCGACGACTTCAAGATCGATCTGACGCTGCTCGACGAGATCGACGGGATCGACCTGTCCGAAATTGACCACATGATCGCGATGGCGCGGGTGGACGGACTATCCGGATTCGGCAAGCGCCTCCGCTACGCCAACAAAATGATCATCAAGGACAACATCCTGCGTCTGGACAACAAGGCCATCAGTCTGCTCGGCGATTCGATCGGCCCTTCGGGCGAAGGATGGTACGCGATCTACTACGCCGATGTGCAAAACGGCTACATCCGTGGAACCGTGGAATGCAACGGCGATCCGATCGAGGGCGCCCCGGCGGTTGTGACCGCGGGCGGATTTTTCACGTATTCGGCCAGTGACGGCGCCTGGGCCCTGCCCACGCTCGCCGGCCTGCCCGGGGTCGTGACCGTGTCCAGCGATGAGTGCGTTTGCGCGTCGGCCGTCCCGGTCACCGACACCAACAAGAACCCCAATCCCAAGTCGGATGACCCGGATGACACCCCCAAGTGCGAGACCTTCCCCGACGACACGCCGACCATCGACGCCGAAATCTGCGTCTGCTGTCCGCCGCTCCCGGCTGACGATGACACCGCTGACGACGATACCGCTGACGACGATACCGCTGACGACGATACCGCCGACGACGATACCGCCGATGACGACACCACCGACGACGACACGGCCGATGACGACACGGCCGACGACGACACGGCCGATGACGACACGTCTGACGACGACGACTCGGGCGGTATCGATTTCGAAAATGGATCGCTCGACGGTTGGCAGGTCACTTCGGACTGCGCGATCTACGGCATCAGCGGCGATGCACACGGCGCCCCGTTCCCCGGCGGCTCCGAGGCCAACTACCTCTACGCTTCGTCCGGCGGCAACATGGTTCCGAGTTGCACCATGACCCTCACGACCGTGGTCCCGGATGGAATGTCGGAACTGGAAATCAGTTACGACTTCATCAGTCAGGAGTACGAGGAATGGGTCGGCAGCGTGTATAATGACATCTTCACGGTCATCGTTCAGGGTTCGCCCGAATACCTGGTCAACCGTACCGTGAACAACGTGGCTCTGGTCAACGATTGGTCGGAGATCGCGGCCGACTCTGCCGCGGCGACCATCGCCCAGATCGCGTCGTCGGTCGACGCCCAGTACAATCCGTCGGGCTCCTCGCCGCACAGCAACGGCCCGTACCAGTTCGACGGCCATCTCGTCTGGGGCGGCTCGGGCGATACCACGCCCCGCGGCCTGCCCGAGAACGACAACCTCGGTCGCACCGCCACGGTCGCGCTCCCCACGGACATGTCCACGATCACCATCATCGTCACCATCTCCGACGTCGGCGACAAAATCTATGACTCCGTCGGCGCTATCGACTACCTCATGTTCAAATAGATCCACCCGCCGGAAAAAAATGGGGTGTTCGCCAAAGTCCGTGGATACCTCGTTCCTCGGCCAATTGCGGCAGTCGCTTCGAGGAATGACGGGCCGAATTGTTTGCAAGCAAATCGACGTATTTTCAAAGACTTCCCAAATCTTCTTTCGAGGCTTTCATCGCGGTTCGACCTCTGCGTTTCTTCCTCGAAAACCAGGGCGGAGCCCTCTAGCCACTGACTTCGACGAAGAACCCGAATTTAGCGGAGGGTGCGCGTCAAATCAACGACGAGGAGGAACCAGGAGCGGCCGGTCTATTCGGCACCCCGTTGACTTCCCCCGGCCATTCCGCAACAACGCCGCTGCCGCCTCGGCGATGGTCGCCGCTAACCGTTTCGTGACGGCTCTCGCTTGGGTCGTGCGGGCGATTGTGTAGAATACCACCGTTTTTTCGGGCGCGTGTGCGCCGTGGGCAAAGGATGGGGCGATGAACTGTCGGGAGCGCTTTTTGGCGGCGTGCAGGTGCGAGCCGGTGGACCGACCGCCCGTGTGGGTGATGCGTCAGGCCGGTCGTTATCTGCCGGAGTACCGCGAGCACCGCGCGGCGCACGAGTTTTTGGACGTCTGCCACACGCCGTCGCTCGCGGCGGACGTGACGATGATGCCGCTCGATCGCTTCCCCGAACTCGACGCGGGCATCATCTTCTCGGACATCCTCGTGGTGCCCGAGGCGATGGGCATCGCCGTGAGCTACCCCAAGGGCGGGCCGCAGATGGACCCGATCATCCGCACAGTGGCCGATCTCGACCGCGTGCGCGATCCCGACATCGACACCGACATGGGTTACGTCGGTGCGGCGATCGCCGAGGTCAAGCGGCGCGTGGGGCCCGACAAACCCATCCTCGGATTTTCCGGCGCGCCGTTCACGCTCGCGTGCTACATGACGCAGTCGGAAAAGGGCGACCGGGGCCACGGCGCGCGGATGCTGATGCAGCGCGACCCGGATCTGCTCGAGGCGCTCATCGACCGGCTCACGCCCGTCGTCATCGAATACCTGCGCATGCAGATCACGCACGGCGCGGACGCGGTGCAGCTCTTCGACACGTGGGCGGGCGAACTTTCCCCGGGGGATTACGACCGCTTTTGCGCGCGCTCGCACCGGCACATCTTCGAAGGGCTCGCCGATTTCGACGTGCCGCGCATCCTGTTCGTCAACGGCGCGGCGCCGTATCTGGAGCGCATGGCCGAGTCGGGCGCCGAGGTGCTGGGCATCGACTGGCGCGTCGATCCGGCGCAGGCTCGGTCGCGGATCGGCGAAGGCATCGCGCTGCAGGGCAATCTCGATCCGCTGGCGCTCTACGGTCCGCCGGCGCGCGTCGCGATCGAGGTGCTGCGCATGCACGAGCAATTCGGCCCGCGCGGGCACATCTTCAACCTCGGTCACGGCGTGCTGCCCGACACGCCGGTCGAGGGCGTCGCGGCGTTTGTTGAAACCGTCGCGCAATTAGGCGCCTGAACGTGCGGAGCAGAACGATGAGCGGACAGGTTCAGAACGAATTCTCGCCCGAGGCGGCGGCGAAACTGCCGAGCCCCCTCGACGTACCCGAGGCGATGTGGACGCGCTACTCCACCCGCGCCCCGCGCTACACCAGCTATCCCACCGCGCCGCAGTTTCACGATGGCTTCGACCGCGACCGCGCGCGCGCGGAATACGAGGCGTGTCGCGAGCGCGACGCCATATCGCTCTATCTGCACATTCCGTATTGCGAGCGGCGCTGCCTGTACTGCGGGTGCCATCTGTTCATCAAAAAAGACCGCACGGTGGGCCGCGAATACGTCACGCGCATGCTGCGCGAGGCCGAACTCGTCACCGCTCTGACCGGGCGCGGGCGGCGCGTGCTGCAACTCGCGCTCGGCGGCGGCACGCCGAACTTCTTGCTGCCCGAGGACATGCGCCGCTTGATCGAGGGGCTGCGCGAGCGCTTCGAGTTTCCCGCCGACGGCGAGCGATCCATCGAGATCGACGTGCGCACCGTGGATGAGGACTACATCGACGGCTTGCTCGATCTGGGCTTCAACCGCTTCAGTCTGGGCGTTCAGGACCTGAACGTCGAGGTGATCGACCGGCTGCGCAAGAACCAGTCGTCGGATTACGTCGGCCGCGTGGTCGAGCACTTGCGTCGGCGCGGCGTGATGAACGCGCTCAACTTCGATCTCATGTACGGCCTGCCGGGCCAGACCGCCGAGACGATGGCGGGCTCGGTGGACGAGGTGATCGCGATGCGTCCGTCGCGCATTGCGCTCTTCGGCTACGCGCATGTGCCGTGGATCCGGCCGCATCAGGCGGGCGTGGAAAAGCTCGGGTTGCCGGGCGACGCCGAGCGCGTTGCGATCTGGGGCACGGCGTTCACGAAGTTTCAGGCGGCGGGCTACGTGCCGATCGGCATGGACCACTTCGCCGAGCCCGAGGATGAGCTGTATCGCGCGCAGATCCACGGAGTGCTGCACCGCAATTTCATGGGCTACACCACGCACCGCGGTCTCGATCAGGTCGCGCTGGGTGTGTCGTCGATCGCGGCGGTCGGCGCGGTGTACGTGCAAAACGAGAAGGAACTGACGAACTACGACGCGACGATCGACCGCGGCGAATTGCCGTGGATCAAGGGCTACGTGCTCACCGACGACGACCGGGTGCGCCGCGACATCATCATCGATCTGTTCGCGAACTTTCATCTCGACACGGCGGCGTTCGGGCGCACGCACGGCCTTCGTTTCGCGGATGCGTTCGCGCCGGAGATCGAACGGCTCGCGCCGCTTGTCGCCGACGGGTTGCTGGAGATCACGGACGAAGCGATTCACGTCCACCCGCTGGGCCGGTTTTTCATCCGCAACGTGTGCATGGTGTTCGACCGCTACCTCGGCGCGGACACGGCGCGTTTTTCCAAGACCGTCTGAGCGCGGCGTTGCGCGGGATAAGGATGGTTCGATGACGGCGACACCGTTCGTCTCTCCGTTCGCTTCGCCCGAGGGCGCGATCGCGACCGGCGTGGTCGTGCTCAACATGGGCGCGCCGCACGACGACGCCATGGTCGAGCCGTTCCTCTACGAACTCTTCGCCGACCCCTATATCATCCAGCTTCCGCTCGGGCGGCTGTATCAGAAGCCGCTCGCGCGCATGATCTCGCGCAAACGCGCGCCGAAGATGATTCCGATCTACCGCAAGCTCGGCGGCTCGCCGCTGTTGCCGCAGACGCGCCAACAGGCGCAGGCGCTGGAGCGGCGCACGGGGCTGCCGTGTTTTGTCGCGATGCGCTACACGCCGCCGCGCGCGGTCGACGCGATCGCGGAGTGCGTCGCTCGGGGAATCCGCCGCTTGGTTGCGCTGCCGCTGTATCCGCAGTTTTCGCGTACGACGACCGAGACGTCCCTTGTCGATCTTCGCGAAGAGGCGGCGCGCGCGGGCATCGAGGTCGTCGACGTGCGCGAGTATCCCGAGCACCCCATGTGGATCGAGGCGCTGGTGAAGCGCTGGGAGGAAGCGGCGGGCCCGGCGCTCGGCGCGCCCCTTCGCACGCACGTTCTGCTCGCCGCACACGGCATCCCGCGGGCATATGTGCGGCGCGGCGATCCGTACATCAAGCAGATCGAGGCAACGGCGGCGAAGCTGCGCGCGCGCATCCCCGCCGATCTGCCCGTGAGCATCGCGTATCAGAGCCGCGTCGGGCCCGTGAAATGGACCGGACCGTACATCGACCACGAGATCGAGCGGCTCGGCGACGAGGGCGTGAAGCGCCTCATCGTCATGCCGATCGCGTTCGTGAGCGAGCATCAGGAAACGCTCTACGAACTCGACGTGACGATGAAGGAGATCGCGCACGCGCACGGCGTGGAGGACTTCATCCGCGTGCCGACGGTGCGCGATCATCCGCTCTTCATCGAGGCGCTGGCGGAACTGGTGCACGGCGCGCTGGCGAAGGGCGTGGGAGGAGCGGCATGAGCGCGATGCGCGACGTGATCGTGGTAGGCGGCGGCATCTCCGGGCTCGTCGCCGCGTGGCGGATTCGCGCGGCCGGGCGCGACGCGCTCGTGATCGAGGCCGAGGGCGAGGTCGGCGGCAATATCCGCACCTATCGAGACGGCGATTACGTGCTCGAACGCGGACCGCACAGCTTCATGGGCGGCGCGGAGGCCATCTGGCGGCTGCTGGCGGATCTCAAGATGGAAGACCGCGCGCTCGCGGCGTCGGCCGCCGCCGACAACCGCTTCGTGTACCGCGACGGGCGGCTGATTCCGATTCCGCTGTCGCCGGGCAAGTTCATCGCGTCGCCGCTGCTTTCGGCGCGCGCGAAACTGCGCCTGATGTCCGAGCCGTTCCGCAAGGGCGGCGCGAAGCCGAACGACACGGCGCTCGAGTTCTTCCACCGGCGATTCGGCGTCGAGGCGACGACGTTTCTCGCGGGCGTGTTCGTGTCGGGGATCTATGCTGGCGACCCGGCGCGGCTCGGTGCGCGTGCAGCGTTTCCGAAGTTCTGGAACTTCGAGCGCGACCACGGGAGCATGATTCGCGGTTCGATCAAGTTCATGCGCGAAAAGAAAAGGCGCCTCGGCGCCGAGGGCAAGACGTCGCGCAAGGGGCTCTACAGCTTTCGCGAGGGGCTCGGGTTTCTCGCGACAGCCGTGGCGCGCGAAGTCGGCGTGGCGAACATCGTTACCGGTGCGCCCGCCGAGGCGATCGAGAGAATCGATGGCGGTTGGTGTGTTCGCGCGGGTGGCGGCGAATACGAAGCGAGGGCGCTGGTTGTGGCCGCTCCGCCGCACGTCGCCGCGCGCCTCCTCGCGCCCATCGACGCCGAGGCCGCGCGCATCGCGGGGAGCATCCCCATGGCGCCGGTCGCCGTCGTGCATCTCGGCGGGCCGATCACGCCGAACCTGCCGTCCGGCTTCGGCGCGCTCATTCCCAGGCATTACAAGATCCGCACATTGGGATCGCTTTTCGCGTCGCAACTCTTCCCGGGCCGCGCGCCCGAGGGCAAGTTCCTGAACACGAGTTTCATCGGCGGCATGTTCGATCCCGACGCGCTGAAGCTCTCCGACGACGACCTTATCGTGCTCGCGAAGTCGGACCAGAAGCAATTGATGGGTCTCACCGTGTTCGATTACGCGAGCGTGCTGCGTTACACGCACGCCATCCCCCAACTCACGCCCGATCACCCGGAGCGGATGGAGGCGCTCGCCGCGCGCGTCCGCGCAGTGCCCGGCCTCGTGCTCGCCGGCAACTACATCACGGGCGTCGGCGTCGATCACGCGGTCGCGAGCGGCTATGCCGCCGCGGAGGGGATCGCGGCATTCTTCGGATCGACGGGCTCTTAACACGAGCCGCCAGCGCGCTCATAATCGCTTCGGATCTTCGTTGGAGGGCGACGTGCGCGCGCGCGGGATTTATGTTTTCGTTCTGATCGTCGGTGTTGCGACATTTGCGAGCGGCGATGACGTGACCGGCGTGGTTTTTCACGACGCGGATCACTCCGCGCGGTCTCACTACGTGCTGCATCGCAACGCGACCGATGTTGTGCTGCCCGGCGTGGATGTCGCGCTCATCGACGCGGTCGGCGAGGTCGCGGCGCAAACCGACGCCGACGGTGCGTTCGTGTTCGAGGGCGTCGCGGACGGCTTCTACCTGCTCGACACGCAGGACGGCGGGCACGACGCCACGTCGAGCAACGTCGCGCGCCGCGTGCCAGAGGCGATCCGCGAAGGCGAGCTCGTGATGGTGAGCTTGGGTGACAGCATCGGCGCGACCGGCACGCCGTATCCATCGCGCCTCGCCGATCTGCTGGGTGAACTCACGACGGTCGATCTGCACAATATCCATGTCGGCGGCAGCAAGAGCTGGGACTGGCTGCCGGGCGGGGGCGGCGACGGTCACTATGAGGACCTGCTCGAACCGCTGCTTGAGGACGCGGACCTCTTCACGATCACGCTGACCGGCAACGACATGGAGGCTTACATCGACGGGCTCACGCCCCCGTATGACGTGTGGGAGGTGCTGGGCCGCGTGATCGATCATCCCGAGTACGTGCTGGAGTCGTATCCGCGGCTGCTCGACCTGATCGACGCGATTCGCACGGCGAATCCGGGTGCGGACATCGTCTACGCGATCTACCCGAACTTCGCGAACAGCACCTTCATCTACGACCGCATCGGTCCGGATCTTCAACCGCTCGCGGCGGTGATCGTCGACCTTTACATGGGGATCGGCCGTGTGGTGGTGGCGGGCGAGACCGACGCGCTGCTCGCTGACATGGATGCGTTCTACGGCGACGCGTGGCTGGACGATTATCTGATCGACGAGGTGCATCCGAGCGAAGCGGGCTCGCAGGACTACGCGGAGCAGATGTTCATCGCGCTCGGCGGTGTGCGCGTGGGGGATGAGCCACTCGGGCTCGATCGCGAAATCGGCCTGTACGCGCCGGATCTCGCGCCGGCCGATGACGACACGGATGATGACTCCGACGACGATATGGACGATGACACGACCGATGATGACGCGTCGGATGACGACGACGCGACGGATGACGATACGGTGGACGACGACGTGAGCGACGACGATTCCCTCGACGATGACACGATGGACGATGACTCCGATGACGACCAAACGGACGATGATTCGGCTGATGATGATGCCTCGAACGATGACGACGCCACGGGCCAAGGCGGCGGGGATGATGATGACGATGCGTGCGGCTGTTGAGGTGGTGTTTACTCTGGCCCTGTCGACGATCGCCGCGATCGGGTGCTCGACCGATGACGGCGATGACGACTCTTCGACAAGCTCAGAGCCGGGCGACGACGACGCCACCGCCGATGACGATTCGGACGACGACACGGCGGACGACGACGCGCCGGACACGTGGCGGCTCGGCGATCCGGTCACGGTTGTGCCGTCGGGCGGGCTGCCCGACGAGGTCGAATTGCAGGACGCCAACAACAACCTCGACGTCGTGCGTCACGACGGTCGCGTCTACCTCGCTTGGCGTACCGCGCCGACGCATTTCGCGAGCGACCGGGTCGTCGTGTGGATCGTGTCGAGCGAGGATCAGGAGAACTGGGATTTCGAGGCGAGATTCGATTACGACACGGATTTGCGCGAGACGCGGTTGCTGTCATTCGACGGTCGCCTGTTCCTGTACTTCGCGCTGCTCGGCACCGACCCGTTCGACTTCGAGCCCGGCGGGATGATGGTGACGGAGCGCGTGGGCGCGGGCGATTGGACCGAGCCGGAGGAGTTTTACGAGCCGGACGAGGGATTCATTCCGTGGCGGACGAAGGCGGTGGACGGCATCCCCTACATGCTGACTTACGTCGGCGGCGGATCGATCTACGACTTTTCCGGCGATCCCATCAAGGTTCACTGGCTGACCACCGAGGATGGCCGAACGTGGACGCCGGTCGTGCCGGGGGAGCCGGTGGTGCTGGAGGGCGGCTCGTCGGAGACGGATTTCGCGATCTTGGACGACAGGACGATCATCGCCGTCAGCCGCGTCGAGGCGGCGGACCCGATGGGGTGGGGCTCGAAGATCTGCCGCGCCGAGGCCGACGCGCCGGGCGACTGGCAGTGCGTGATC
>JADLEX010000074.1 GCA_020845895.1 Deltaproteobacteria bacterium
CGCGTCCCATCCGGCGCGTTCCGGAAACAGGTTCGGAGCGTCCGGCTCCCCGACAACAGGAGCGGCCCGGCATGACTGACGGACCCGGTTCCTTCGGAACGAATCCCGGCGGTTCGGCCACGTCTCTCGGCGGTTCGGCCACGTCTCTCGGCGGTTCGGCCACATCCGCGGCGCAGCGGACGGGCGCGAACGCGAAGAACGAGCCCGCGCCCCCCGCGCCGATCGCGGCCGCGCCGGACCCTGACGCGCCGCGCGAGCCCGAGTTGGTACCGTCGCGGTACAAGGGTCCCGACCCCGAGTTCGACCGGCCGATCTTCAAGCGGCACAAAGACACTCCGCCCGCCGGGCCGACCGGCACGATCATCCGCAAGGCTCCGCCGCCGCCGCCCGCGCGGCCGCAGATTCCACGACCGGAAATGAAGTCTGAAACGCGAGCCGAAGCGCGTATCGAACGCCCCGCGCCCGCGCCGCGCCAGGTGCGCGAACCGCTGCCGCCGCGGCCGATCGCACGCACCGAGCCGCGCCCGGAGCCGCGCACCGTGCCTCGCGTCGAATCCCGCGCCGAGTCGCGCACCGAACCGCGCTCGGAACCGTCGCGCGTCGCGCGTATGCCGCTCGCGCCGGTGCCTCCGCTGCCGCTGAAAAAAGTCGAGACGGGCATCATGGCGCTCGATCACCGCATCGGCGGGCTGTCGGTGGGCACCATGAACGTGCTGTCGGGTGTCGAGCACTCGGCGCGTTCGTATCTCGCCGTTCACATCGCGAACACCGTGATCGAAAACGGTGGGCGTGTGCTCGCGCTGATCTCTCCGACCGAAGAGGGCTACTGGGCGCCGACCCCCGGCCTCTACGTCGATGTCGCCGTGCGCCGCGACCCCGACGATCTCATCGCGACGATCGAGAGCGCGGGCAAGGTGGACCTGGTCATCTTCGATCCGCTGCACGCGGTGCAGACGCCGCCCGAGCAGGACCGCATCGCCGCCGTGGATCACGCGGTCGCGGCGGTCGCGAAGATCCTGCCGCGATTGCGTACGACGGTGCTGGCGGTCAGTCACATGGTCGATCGCGCCGCGCGCCATCAGGGCGTGTCGCTGCATCCGTGGATGTTCCGCGACGTGGCGGTACTGCTCGACGCCTCCGAGGTCATCCTCATCCTGCGCACGTCGCGCACGGGCGGGCGCGAGATCCTCATCTATCGCCGCGGCATCAACAACCGCGTCGGTGGGCTGCCGTCTTTCGTTTTGCCCTGGGTGTGAGAATTCGCTGAAGACGTGATGCGGCGTTCGCGCGATGCGCGGGCGCCGTTTGATTTGACGCGTCAGGGTTCGTCGTTCGCGCGGCGACGACCGCCCCCGCCACCACCGCCGCCACCGCCACCGCCGCCGCCACCGCCGCGACGGATTTCGGGATCAACGACGGGGCTGATCGGCGCGGAGGTCTCCGCCGCCGATTCGGGGATTTGGGCCACCGCGGTCGCCGGCGCTTCGCCGGTCGCCATCGCGTCGGTGAGCGTGAAGAGCGCTCGCGACACCGCGCCCGAGAGCGCGCCGAAGACGACGTGCGTGAGACCGATGGTGCCGATGAGCGCCCAGAACTCGGGCGGCGCTCCGGCGAGCCATGTCACGAGCGCCATGGTGGTGAAGCGCGCGAGCGCCACGACGATGCCGACGAAGCCGAGCGTGAAGACGGACGGATTTTTTCGATACAGCGGCAGCAGAAGATCGGCGGTGAGACCCGCGACGAAGTGCTTGAGCATCTCGAAGACGCCGAAGCGCCCTTCGCCGGTGAGGAACGAGATCACCGCCGTGACCGCGCCGACCTTGAACGCACCGAAGCGCCCGCGCGCGGAACGCGCCGCGTGAAGATAGAGCGGAATCAGCACGATGCCCTTGTGGCCGGGAGCGACGGGAAGCCCGGGGGCGACCTTGAGGAAACGCGTCATCATCGTGAGCACGGACGTGGAGACGACGACGCGCGCGTCGTGGGCGGCGTTTTCGGAAAGACCATAAGGCGCCAGTGCGGCGTCGGCGCGGGCATCGAGCCGCGCGAGCGGACCGGTGATGAGCGACGCGCCCGAACGAATGATCTCGCGAATCGATTTCTTTTCGCCGTTTCCCTTGCCGCCGCCTTTGCCGCCGCCCTTGCCCCGGCCTCGACCGCCCCCGCGCCCGCCCTCTTCGTTGATCATCGCGATCGAGACGGTGAGCGGCACGGCCAGCGCGCGCGGCACGCGAAGGAATTCGAGCCCGGCGAACAGGCGCATGGATCCCAGGGGCCCGCGCGCGGCGAGCGACGCGACGATGACGGCGAGGATGCGCACGCACAGCCACGCGCCCTCACGCCAGGGCGCACCGAACACGATGTAGGAGGCGAGCAGGAAGCCGAAGAACGTGACGAGACGGCGCAGCGTGTCGAGGATTTCCGACGCGCGCACGCCCGCCGCGAGCGCGACGGCAAACTGCGCGGCGCACAGCCCGCCCAGCCACCAAGGGTGGTCGATGGCGAAAACGATCACGCCCAGCGTGAGAACGTAGATCCAGCCCATCGCGCCGAGGACGGCGTCACGCCGCCCGATCGGTTGCGCGCTCTGGATTTCGTCGGTCATTTCGCGCTGACGTAGATCTTTTTGAGATGCGTCGCCCGGCGCACGCCCGGATGATTCACCTTGGCGTCGGCGAGCTTGAGGTCGGGCACCCGGCTGAAGATCAGGCGATAGCGGTTCGGATCGGCGTCGATGTCTTTTTTCAGCACGGCGAGGCCCGTGTCCTTCTTGTGGAACTCGACCTTTTTGTACTTCTCGATGCCGGCTTTTTCGATGACCTTCGCGAGCGTCGGGCCGTGCCAGCTCTTGCCGCCGATCTCCATCGGCTCGGCCTCGCGCATCTCCCACAGTTCCTTGGCGGGGATCTTCACGCTCGTGCCGTCGGGCTTCACGACCTCGAGCGCGTAGCGCGACCGCTCCATCTTCTCGGCCATGCGGTCGCCCTTGTTCTTGTCGCCCCGGCCCTTTTCGCCGCGCCCTCTGCCCTTGCCTCCGCCTTCGCCCGATCCCTCACCGCGTTCGGTCTTCGCGACCTTGGGGGTCGGTGCGGGCGTCGGCGTCGGCGTGGGCTCGACAGGCGCGGGGGCTTTGGCGCACGCCGCAGCGAGCGCGAACATCGCCGCGATCGCGACGAGACGAAGCGCGCGCACGATCACGCCCCGCCGTCGAAGGTGAAGCCCACCGGTTCGCCGGCGAGCGCCGCCGTGAGCTGCCCGGGACGCAGCGCGTTGACAACCTGGATCTTTTTCACGAAACGCGCCTCGCGCAGCATCTTCAGCAGTACGCGCTCGATGATCATGTCCTTGAGATTCGAGGCTTCGATTTCGGACACACGCCCGGTTTCGATCTTCTTCGCGTTCGGATTGCGCTTGGGGTCGTCGTCGTAGAGCGTGTCCTCGTCCTTGACGAAGACGCACCGCTTCACGCCCATCACCTCGGCGAGCAGGTACGTGCCCACGTCAGTGCGTTCGTCGGGAATGCGTCCGTCCGACGGCGGGCGCGTCCAGTATTCGTAGGGCGGCATGCCCGAGAGCACGGGCAGCGATCCGGCGCGCAAAAACGCGGGCAGCTCCTCGAGGTTCTCGCCGTGCACGTGCACCGATCCGCAGTCGGAAAGCAACATCTGGATCATGCGCGCGTTCTGCTTGGCCACCGCTTCGCCGGCCTTGGCGAGGATGCCCGGCGGCAGGCCGAGGTCCACGGCGAGCTGATAGATATGACGCGAGCGCGTGCCGCCGCCGGTGCAGACGATGAGCTGCTGCCCCGCCTTTACGGCCGCGCGAATCTGTTCCACCACCGGCATGACGGCCACGGCACCGCGGTCCATCACGCTCTGGCCGCCGATCTTGATGACCGTGGCGTCGGGAAGCATCCGGTAGGGATTCGCGTTCGGCCGAAGCGCGTTCAGGTATTCGTTCGAATAGGTACGCCGATCGAGCATGATATTTTCTCCGTTATTCGCCGCGCTCGAGGCGCGTGCCCGCATCGCCGCCGCCGAGCAC
Source organism: Deltaproteobacteria bacterium (assembly GCA_020845895.1). Classification (NCBI taxonomy): domain Bacteria; kingdom Pseudomonadati; phylum Myxococcota; class Myxococcia; species Deltaproteobacteria bacterium. The sequence goes on from JADLEX010000074.1 coordinate 4,045, forward strand.
CGTGACGAGGTCGTCGGGGCGCCGGGCCGAGATGATGTGCGTGTGAGTGAGATTGCGCGCGCGGCCGAGGATGTCGAGCGCCATGGGCTCGATCGGCAGCGTCTTCGGTCCGTTCGCGCGCAGTTCGGCCACGGTGACGCGGTCGATACGCTGTGTGCCCTCGCGCAGATTCGGATCGTCGTCGTGGATGCCGTCGACGTCCTTCACGAGGATCACCTTGCAGCCCAGAGTTTCGGCCAGCATGAACACGCCGCAGTCGGGACCGTGCATGGGGATCAGCGAATCCGCGTTGGGATATTCCCAGTAGTGGTAGGGCGGATAGGCGACGAGCACCGGCAGTTTGCCCAAATCGAGGACGAAGGGCAGCATCTCCAGGTTCGCCTTGTTCATACGCAGCGCGCCCGCGTCGGTGAGACACGACCACGCGATGAGGGCGTTCTGCTCGCCGACCGCGCCGACGATGGACGCGAGGCCGCCGATGGGCAGACCCAGGTCGATGCCGATGCGGTAGGTGTGGCGCTCGCGCACCCCGCCGCCGCACGAGACACCGAAGCGGTAGGTCTTGCGGGCTTTCGCGATGGTGTCGAAGAGGGGCCGCAGTACCGCCGCGCCCGCGTCGAAGACCGATCCCGACAGCAGCACGATGGTGAAGTCCGGCACGATGGGGGTGTAGCGGCCCCGCGTTTCGCGCAGGTCGTCGCGATTGACCAGCGAGCGCGCGGCGAGGCCCGAATTCAAATGTTGCCGTCGATCTTCCATGTGTATCCCGTCCCGCGATGGACATGCGGGTGAAAAAGAAAGTTCCACTGGAAAAAGTCGCCGGTGTTTAGCACAAAGTCGCGCACGAATGAAGGGTCGGCGCCGCCGGCGGGGAAAAAGAGAGGCGGGCCGTAGCAGCCCGCCCCTCGCTCCATCTCAGATCAGGGGATCAGCAGCCGCAGCAGCCGCCGTCGTCGTCGTCATCGTCGTCGCCGCCCGACGCATCGTCGTCGGCCGCGTCGTCATCGCCGCCCGCGTCGTCGTCCGAGTCGTCATCCGAGTCGTCATCCGAGTCGTCGTCGCTATCGTCGTCGGTGTCGTCGTCGGTGGACGAGGCCGTGACCTCGAAGGCATCCGCCGCCACGGCGAAGAGCGTGTCGGGGTTCTCCGCTTTCACGTCGTAGGTATCCTCCGCCAGCGTCCCCGGCACCGTCGCCGTGATCTGCGTGGCCGAGTCGCGCGTCACGGTCGTCAGCTCGTTGTCGCCGACCCACACCGCAACGCCCGTGGCGAAGTTCGTCCCGGTGATAACGATCTCGGTCTCGACACCCTCGTCGGCCGACGCCGGCGCAACCGACGCGATGGTCGGGAAATCCACCGGGTTGGTCTCGAGCGCGAGAATCTGAGAGACCTCATCGGCCGTGGAAAAATACTGAGTCCAGGCGATAGCGACCTTGCCGCCCGCGAGACCGATGGCGGATTCGAAGGTCCAATCGATATAGTCCGACCCGCTGTCGGAGTTGGACACCTGTTCCGGGCCCTCCAGAACCTGGCCGTCATAACCGAGGACCGCGTAGAAGATCTCGTCGTCGGACGCGGAGGCGTTGTCCCCTTCGGCGAAGCTCAGGAAGATCCCCGATCCGTTCGGATCGACGTGGGCTTCGGGGTGGTGGAAGTTGCGGGTGCTGTCGAGATTCGTCGCTTCCACGATGACCGCGTCGTTGACGGTCGTGAAGGTGAACTCGTCGCCGACGACGAAATCCGTGCTGCCCGCCGCAATCTCGAAAAGAACGGCACCCGTCTCCGTCGTGTACGCAACGCCCGTCGTCGCGTCGGCGTATGCGGTCTTCGCGCCGTCTTCCACCGACCACTCCTCGCTGCCCGCGACGCTGTCGTCGGTGCAGGTCACCGTCCACGATACCGTGCCGGCCGGGGCCGAAAGCGACACCTGGACATCGGTCATGGTTCCGTTGCCGGTGTTCCCTCCGTCGGCGGTCGGGGTCACCGGTTCGACCAGCGGATCGCCGTCTTCCCCCGCGGAGGACGGGTCGAAGATCGTGGTGAAAAGCTGAGAGAAGCCGTCGTCATCGATGTAGTCCTGAAACGCCAGAAAGGCGTTGCCGTTGGGGAGCGTGCGGAAGACGGGCCGCCGCGCGCCGTTGTAGTCGGAGCCGTACACGTTGAACCGGACGGGGGTATAGGCGACAACGTCGCTCTTCGAGAGCGGATCGATCACCACATAGCGCAGGATCGTCACGAGATCCGAGTACGTCGCCTGATCGTAATTCGAAAACAGCACGTGCTGGCCGATGCCGTTGGAGACGACCTCGACGTAGTTCTGTCCGTAATCGGCGAACCGCTCGGTCGACCCGAAGTCGTCGATCTGGTCGATGGTCTCCATGGTCCCGCCGGGCGTGACGATGCGGCTGTTGAGTTCGCTGTCATTCGTCTCATAGCCGCCGGTGCGCCACACCACGAAGAGCCGATCATCCGACGTCAGTGCGGCGCGCGCGGCATGACTGAAATCGCTGCCGCCTAACGAAAGCGGCGTCGCCGGTTCAACCAGGATCGGACTGGCCGTCGTGGAGAAGGTGAACTGGTCGCCGGAGACGAAGCCGGTGCCGCCGTTGGTGAGCGTGAACGCCACCGGGGTGGCTTCGCCGTTATTTTCGGGAAGGTAGTTGCCGGAGACTCCGACCAGCGTGTCGGCGAGTTCCCCGCTGACGCTGCCGGTGACGGTCCATTCCGTACCGTCGTATTCCACAGTCCAGGTTTCCGTCTGCGTGACCGCCGCGCCGGTTTGGACAGCGCTCATCGTTCCGTTGCCGGTGTTTCCGCCGTCGGCCACCGGGGTCGTCGCCGTGGCGTTCGCGTCGGACCCGTCCTGGTCGTGGAGACTCGGATCGAGAACCGCCAGATAAACCTCATCGGCCGTTTCGTGATAGATGACGGCGAGTTTTCCGTCGGCCAGCCGGATGAACTGAACGCGGGCCTGTTCGTCGCCGACGGTCAGCCACGTGTCGTCGATCAGCTCGTCGCCCGTGGCCGACTCGACCATGTGATAGATCAAATTGTAGTTATTGCCCCAGCCGACCGGGCCGCCGTCCCAGTAACCCCGGTTCGCCGTGTGGATGTTTCCGTCCGCATCGACGACGAAACCCGGCTTGCGGGAATCGTATTCCATGTCTTCGTTGTCGAGCGTGACCGTCGCGCCGTGGGCCGAGATGGCCGTCGCGACCAAGAGAGCAAGGGCAAGCATGCACCTCATTCGGAACATCGGATTCTCCCTCCGTAAAGCAGAAGTTCGCAAACACGATGAGGTTAGGGGATTTTTTGAACGGAGCAACCTGACATTCGTCATAGAGCGTCGAGTTGCCGCCCGAGTAATAAACGGGCGCCCCGAAGGACGCCCGCCGTGATATTTCGATCAGGGATCAGCAACCGCAGCAGCCGCCGTCGTCATCGTCGTCATCACCGCCGCCGCCATCGTCGTCGCCGGCATCGTCATCGCCGCCCGCGTCGCCGGCATCGTCATCCGAATCGTCGTCATCGCCCGGTGTGACAACCGTCACGCCGTCGGCGAGCACGCCGAAAAGGGTGTCGGGATTGGTGACGGTGACATCGTAGGACCCGACCGCAAGACCCGCGGGCAGCGTTCCGGTGATTTCGGTCGCCGAACCCACCGCGATGTCGGTGAGGGCCGTGCCTCCGACATCGACCGCGGCACCGTCTTCGAAACCGGAACCCACAATCGTGAGAGACGCATCCGCACCCTCATCGACATCCGCGGGGGTCGCGCTCGTCACGCTCACGCCGTCCACCGGGTTTTCCTCGACGCCGAGAACGAGATACGATTCGCCAACGCCGTCGTCGTCCTCGGACCATACAAAGTAGAACGTGTCGCCATCCCACACCGCCGAAGGCATGGTCGGCCACTCCATCGTGACGTCGACGTTGTCCAGATCCGACACCTGCGTGGGACCCGCGAGGACCGCGCCATCGTAACCCAGCACGGCGTACTCGACCTCGTTGTAGTCGTAGTCGACATCGCCCTGCGAACCCTTGTGAACCACGACCAGCAGGATGCCGCCGCCGTTCGGATCGGACACGAGAACCGGATGATGATAGCCCTCGGTCGGCTCGAAAGGGGTCGGGGGCTGAATGACCGCCGGATTCGCCGCAACGTCGAATGTGAAGACGTCGCCGTTCGCGAAATCCGTCGCCCCATCTTCGATCACAAAGCTCACCATGCCGGTGTCCGTGCTGTACGGCAGGCCCGTTGTCGCTTCCGCGAGCGTCGCCTTGGAGGGGCTCTCGACCGACCAAATCTCGTTGCCCGACACGCTGTCGTCGGTACACGTCACGGTGTATGTGCCGGCCTCGGCGGCCATCGACACGATGACGTCACTGATGTCGCCGTTGCCCGCGTTGCCGGCGTCCACATCCGGCGTCACGTCCGGCGTGAACGTCGAGCCGTCGAATCCGTTGCCCGACGGGTCGATGATCGCGGTGAAAAGCTGCGTGTAGTGTTTGTCCGAGTTCGCGTCATCGTCGAGGAAGGACTGGAACGCGATCAGGATGTTTCCATTCGGGAGCTGCGTCAGAGTGGGGCGCATGACGTGGCGGTTAATGAACACCGAAGAACCGGCGACCAGGTCGGAACCGTCCGTCGTGTCCGAAAGAACGTACCGGATCTGCTCCACGATTCCCCCATTGTCTTTGTCGCCGAAGCTGCCGGTGCCGATGACGGTATGGACGTTATTTCCATCGTACACCTCACGGATCTCGCCGCGCTGGCCCCAGAAGAGAGAGCCGTCGAGTTCTCCGAAGGTGCTGATGTCTCCAAACCCGTCCGTGGCGTTCCACGTGCGCCAACCGAATTCGCCGCTGCCGTCCGGATTTTCCGTTTCGTCATACGCCTCGTCGCGCCACATGATGTAGAGGTTGCCGTCTTCACGCAGCGTGATGCGAGGGTGCGTGGACTGCGTTCCGTCCACGTCCGAGATCGGCTCGCCGGCGGGTTCGCTCAGGATGTCGCTCGCCACCGTGCTGAAGGTGAACTTGTCGCCGTTCGCGAACGGCGTGCCGCCGTCCGTCGCGTAAAACGAAATCGGCGAAGTGAATTCGTTCGACTCCGTGTCCGGGAAAATCGTCCCCGTACCGGCTGTCCACGGCAGTTCGCCGCTCACGGAACCCGTGGCGGTCCAATCCGTGCCGTCGTATTCGAGCGTCCAGTCCTCACTGATCGTCGCACCGGCGGCCGTCCACACTCCCATCGTTCCGTCGCCCGTGTTGCCTCCATCCGCCGTGAGATCCTCGACGGCCGGGATGGCGTCGCTGCCGTCCTGCGCGTGGTCCGAGGGATTCAGCAGAACGAAAAAGACGTCGTCCTTCTCATCGGCCCAGACCACCGCGAGGGTGGATTTCGTGGAATCCGTCCACGTCAGTTGCGGCTTCGCTTTATCCGTGTAACCCGTTCCGCCCGTGGTGATCCACGTCGTGTCGATCAGCACGTCGCCGTCGGGCGCCACCATCATGTAATAGACCTGTGGTTCGTTGTTGTAGCCGTCGGTAACCACGTCTTCGCTTTGGCCGATCGTGACGATGTGCACGTTGCCGTCGTTGTCGACCTCCACATCGTGCGAACCCTTGGAGTGATCCAGGGCTTGCCCGTCGTTGAGCTTGTAGATCGACGCCGCGTGTGCCGAAGCGACAAACGCGACGCACAGCACCACGCTCAGCGCCAGCCGTCCCTTCCTTCCGAACCGATGCGAATTTATCCAACGTCCTTTCTTGAACGCGAAAAAGAGCGCAAACCGCTCAAATTGTCTCGATCAACTTAAAAGTCTATCCGAAAAGTGACAAAAAATCGGATGATCCACGTCATATTTGAGCGAGACCGCGTAAAACGAGGCGAGTTTCGTCGGAATGAAAACGCTGAGAAGGCGGGTCAGGGACCGATGGTGGTGACGTAGGGCTTGATGCCCTCTTTCGCCGCGAGGGCCGCGGCGTATTGGTCGGCACCGCTCTTGTTCGCGAACTTTCCGACACGCAGCCGGTACCACGTGCCTTTCGATCCGAGCTCGGCCTTGACGATGTAGGCCTGCACGCCCTTGCCGATCCACGACTGCTGGCGCGTCTTGGCCTCGGCTTCGTCGCTGTGGGCCGAGAGCTGCACCGTCCACCCCGTGCCGGTGGGCGGTTCGGGCGGCCCGGCGGGCTCGACCGGCGCGGGCGGCGGCATGGCGGCCGGCGCACCGATCGGTCCGGGCGAGACGGGGCTCTTGATTCCGGACTCGGGCGGCGGCAGCGGCATGGCGGAGGCGGGCGTCGGCGACGCACTGACGGGCAGCACCATCGTGTCGGAACCGGGGGTCGCGGCGGGGGTCGCGCCGATGTCGCTTCCGGTGACCGTCAGTCCCTCGGCGACGATCGTCTCCGGCGTGGGCGCCACGCCCTCGGCGGAGCCTTCCATCGCGGACAGGCGGCCAAGACCCGTGCCCACCACCACGCCGAGCGCAAACACGATGACGAGAATCGCCAGCAGCCCCGAGAAAATAAAGGCGATCTGACGATTGTCGAGTTCGAGCGTGATCTTGTTGCGGAACTTGCGCAGATCCCGCATGAGCCTCTTCCGTGGGTGATGCCCGTGTTGTAGCACCGCCGCCGAGCGCTCACAAGGCGGGTGGCACAGCGTCGTTTGCGGCACGGACGTCGCAAGGGGACTCCGGGGGGACTCCGGGGGGGGGACTCCGGGGATGGGGACTCCGGGGGGACTCCGGGGACACGATACCGAATTGTCCTCAGTCGGTCGAGGGGACTCCGGGGGGACTCCGGGGGGGGGACTCCGGGGCGGGGGACTCCGGGGCCACGAGACCGACTTGTCCGCAGTCGAGTCGCCAATCGC
>JADLEX010000075.1 GCA_020845895.1 Deltaproteobacteria bacterium
AGCGCGGTTTCGAGTCGTTTGTCGGGCTGTATCCCGTGCCGACGCGCCACGGCATGACCGCAGGCGAGATCGCGCGGCACGTGCGTCGCGCGCACGACATCGACGTAGATCTCGACGTCATCCCGATGGAAGGATGGACGCGCGCGATGTGGTGGGACGAGACCGATCTGCCGTGGATTCCGCCCTCCCCCAACATGCCGACGCTACAGACAGCCATCGTTTATCCGGGCGGATGTCTGATCGAAGCGACGTCCCTCTCCGAGGGGCGCGGCACGACGACGCCGTTCGAACTGGTCGGCGCGCCGGGCATCGATGGCGCGGTCGTGGCAAACGACCTACGCGATCGGCATCTGCCGGGGTGCGTCCTTCGTCCTGTCACGTTCGAGCCGCGTTTTCAGAAACACGCGGGTGTCCCGTGCGGCGGCGTCTTCGTCCACGTGACCGATCGGGACGTGTTCGACGCGCTGCGCACCTACACTCACCTGATCGACGCGGTCCGACGGCGGTTTCCGGAGTCTTTCGCCTGGCGTGGCGAGGCGTATGAATTCGTTCGGGACGTTCCCGCGATCGATCTTCTTTCGGGATCGTCGCGTTTACGTCACGCCATCGAGTCGGGCGGCGATATCGACGACGCGCTTCGCGACGATTTCTCCCGCCGTTTCCTGGTCGAGCGCGAAGCGGATCTCATCTACCCTTGAGTCGGCGCGGCGGTGTCGTTTTTCGCCGATCACTCGACGGTTTTCGCTGCAAATTTCAACGATTTGGAGAGCCGTTTCGCGCTTGACAATGCGAGACCCGGTATGTTTAATACGCCGTCCGTAATCGGCCCTTCGAGGCGGGGGATTCACCGGTTTTTTCGACTGAAGGTCCGTTCAAAACGCTGAGCGCCGTTCTCGCGGCGCACGCGGCGCGAGCGGCATCGGCACAAAGAAACCGGCGGCGGCGCGAAGAGCGGGAACGACGTGGAGAGACTCGATTTCGGCACGCGCGGCAACGCACCGGAAGTCCACGCGATTCCACGATTCGGACAAGCGGTCCAATGCGGAACCACACGCGTACGGCGTGAGCCTTTTTGCCGGGATGGATGATGAACTATCGACGACTCGCAGGGGTACTCATCGCGATGGGTCTGGTGCTGGCGGTGGCGGGAGCCGCGTCGGCCGAGGGACTTCTCGATAAGAATCTGCACTACTTCGCCCCGACGGTGGACGGCAGCGGCCTGATCGTCTCCTACGGGTCCGAGCCGCTCGGCATGTTCCGCATGGCGTACGGCGTGTATGCCGACGTCGCGATGGACGTTCTCGACTACGCGGCGCCGCCCGACGGCGACGAGGCGACCCTCATCTCCACGCAGGCGGCCGCCCAACTCGTCTACAGCATCGGGTTCTGGAAGTACGTCAACGTCGGTTTCGGGCTGTCCTACATCCCCTACCGCCAGTTCGACGACGCATTCTTCGACGAAGAGTATCCGCACCCCGACGCCGATCTGAATCCGGACCTGCCCGGCACCAACCTCAGCGACGATGAGGGTCTCGGCGACCCCACCGAGGAAACCGGTCTCGAAGACGTCCGCCTCGACCTCAAGCTCATCGGCATCGACCGACAGGAACGCTGCATCGGCGCGGCGCTCATCACGACGTTCGGTTACCCGCTCAGCTACAAGCCCAATCAGTTCCTCTCCGATGGCGGCGCGACGATCGCCCCGCGTCTGGTCGTCGACTTCGGTCGTACCTGGTACACGCTCGTCTTCAACGGCGGGTACAAGTACTACGCCGAAAAGTCGCGCGTGCGTCTGCCGGATTACTCCGAGGAGATCGATTCTCCGACGAACGGCGACCTGGAAACCAACGACGAGATCATGCTCGGCGGCGGCGCGAAATTCCGTTTCGCCTACGGCTCCGAGATCATTCTCGATTCCCAGTTCCGCACGCAGGCCACCGACGCGTTCGGCGACGACCGCGTGGACTATGGAGAGGTGATGGCCGCGTACCGAAAGTATTTCCGGGGCCTCAACTACACCGCGCTGACCGTCGGCGGCGGCATCGGGGTGATGGACGGCATGGGAACGCCGCTGGGCCGATTCTTCATCGGCATCACGCGCGACGAAAAGAGACTCTACATCGCGGGCCGGTGACCGGACGCCCGGCGGGAATCCGCCGACGCCCCGGCTCCGACAAATGGACGGCGCGACGACATCGATTCGAGGGAAGGTGTTGAACATGGCAAGCACTCTGAAGATCCGGGTTTCGTTCCTCCTCGCGCTGGTCGCCGCGTTGACCGTTTTCGGTTGCGCCGCGAATCAGGTGCAGTCGCCCGATTCCGAAATGCAGGGCCTGGGCAACCAGGACTCCCTGATGCGCGAGCCCCTGAACGACCCACCCAGCTACGCCCTGCTTCACAAGTCGCTCGAGTTCTACGAGCAGAAGCTCGGCGTGAAGTTCTTCAAGAACGAAAAAGACCGCTACATGCCCTACACGTCGTCCACGTGGCGCTCCTTCGCGATCGCCGATCACCTGAACGACTGCCTCTGGACGATGCAGATGAAGGGCCTGATCGGGTTCCGCTCCCTCGAGGGCAAGTACAGCTACATCATCGAGATGGACGCGGAACGCGGCGGTTGCGGAGTGGTCGGTGATGACGCCGACTCCCAGGCCAAGGACCTTGTTTCCATCATGGAAACCTCCGTCGTGACGCCGTCGATCCGCGACCAGATCAACCGCGGCGTCAACTTCTGCTCCGGCGAGAAGTTCATCCAGGATGTCCTTCAGCTTCCGTACAAGATCCGCATTCGGGGCGAGAGCCTGGAGAACGCGGTTTCGCGGCATGCCGCCGAGGTCCGCAATCCCCTCGACATCGCTTATGGCGACCTCGTCTTCTTCACCGAGTACTACGGCGAGCGCAACATCGCCGTGTACGTCGGCAACGGCGTCATCGTTTACAACTCGTGCTTCCGCGCGGATCCGCACCGGCTGAACACGAACATTTCCTACCGCGTGTACCGCCTGTATTCGGGCTTCGGCGCGATCAACTACCGGATGAGCACCGACGTGTTCATGCGGGAGATCGTCGGCCGTCCCGACCTGTAAGAGCGCGCGGAAAACTCGCGGCGCGGCCCCGCCCGGTGCGGGGCCTTTGCCGATGGACGGCAACAAAGCCGTCGCCGACGCACGGGCCGACTGACCGCCCGGGCGCGACGACCGAGGAGAACGGAACCGATGCAGCGACGTGGAATCAAGCGACAGGTTTTGGTGATGGCCGCGGTGATGGCGGCGTCTTTGGTGTCGGCGACGTACGCCCTTGCGCTCGACGCGGCCGAACTCCAGGCGTTTCTGGAAGTCGGCATGTACGAGGAAGTGCAGGCGATGTGCGCCGAAAATGCCGCGGAAGTCGCGGCGAACGGCCAGCTCGCGTCGCTGTGCGCGAAGGCCAAGGGCGGCGGCGTGTCCTCGGCCCCGGCCCCTTCGGCGCCGGCTCCGTCCGCTCCGTCGGCGCCCGCCCCGTCAGCGCCCTCCGCACCGTCGATGTCGTCCCCGTCTCCGTCCGCGCCGTCAGCGCCCGTGCCCGTTCCCACCGCGCCCGCGCCGACCTTCGTCCCGGATGCCGGTGGCGGACTCGACGCCGGAATGTTGGAAAACATGGTGCGCTCGGGTCAGCACGGTGCGGCCGCGACGATCTGCAACGACAACGAGGGCAAGATCAACTCCCATCCCGACCGCGACCGCATCCGCAAGGCCTGCGGTCAGGCCAAGATGGCCATGTACAGCTCGAACAAGATGGACTCGACGTCCATCACCGGCGCGGTGGGCGATCTCGAGCAGTCGCTCAAGATGAGCTATGACGGCGTCGCGTCGTTCGATCTCGGCAAGAGCCGGATTCTGACGCTCGACACCGTTCCGACCGAGGCCGAGAAGTCGGAAAAAGAAAAGCAGGCCGTGCGCGAGATGTGGGACGCGATCGTCATGCGTCACGCCGAAGAGAATTTCAATCCGGCCGTGTCCGACCAAATCATCGTCTGGACGATCGGAAACGGAGCGGATCAGGTGGGCTACGTCGATCTCGTGATCGACCGCGTTTTCAAAGACGAGGGCAACCGCGCCCGGCAGCGCTGGATGGCGTCGCGCCTGCGCATGCTCTCCGACCGGTTCACGAACATCGACCCGAACCAGGGTGAGAGCGAAACGCGTCGCGGCAACCTGGAGACGCTCAAGTTCTGGATGACGGAGCTTTACGAGTACACCTACTTCGACAACGACATCGAGGTCGGCATGTACCGGTACAAAGGCAATCGGTACGCCGAGAAGTACGACCAAACCGAAGCGACCGAGGAGCAGTTCCAGAAGGCGCTGTTCTTCTACTCCGAAGCCCGCAATCGGGCGGACACGCAAAAAGCCAAGGCCGCGCTCGACCGCGACCTCGCATACCTGTGCAGCCGCTACCGCTCCGACGACCAGCAAAAACTCGTGAAGGTGTACCAGCAGGGCTTCCTGAAGGCGCTTCGCGGTATTCAGATCATGGATCTCGTCAACCGCGTGCAGCCGGAACAGGGCAAGTCGTTCTACCGGTACGAAGAGGCGAACGCCGAGCTGGCCTCTGAGCTTCAGAAATCTTACGGCCAGTGCCTGACCGGGTACATCTACTACCTCTACCTGACGAAGAATTACGTGGGCGTCGTGGCGCTCAAGAATCGCACGCTCGATGCCGGGTTCGACTGGGAAGGCAAGTCCGAGGTGCTGCTGATCTTCGCCGAGTCCGCCAAGGAACTCGCGGCGGCGAGCATGAACAACGAGACGCAGTACCGCAAATACAAGGAAATGTGCCTGGCCGGCGGATCGCGCGCCCTGAAATTCGCGCTGCGCAAATACGGCGGCAAAGCCCCGACGGGTTACGATGAAACGTTCTGCCGGACGTTCAACACGTACTGGAACTACCTGACCGGATTCGGCCAGAAGGTCGAGGCGAAGGCGCTCGAGAACCAGTTCGGCGCCATCTGTCCGGCCGAGGGCGGCACCGCCCCGGCCGCTCCGGCTCAATAACGCGTTAACGATCACACGACACCGAACCGGAAAGGGACGTCGTCATCATGTCGAAACGAACCGTGTGGACCATGGGTGTGGCGCTGGCGCTGGCCGCGGTCATGACCGCGATGGCTTTCGCCCAGGGCGAGGCCCCCAAGGGCGATCCGATCAAGATCGCGTATATGCGCTGGCTCCAGAACGACATCATCCGAAACGTCGAGGAGATTCGCAGCGCCAAGGACCCGTGGGAGCGCCGCGACCTCGTCGAGGATATCGAAGAGATCATCTGGGAACGCATCGAGTTCCCGATGTCGTACCAGCAGGCGGAACTGACGGACATGATGGACCTCGGCCGCATCGGCGTGACGTCGAATGTCGGCGAAGCGCGCGAGGCCGTGCCGGAGGCACCGTCGATCGCGGTTTCCTATGCCCTGCTCGGCATCGCCAAGGGCTATGAGGGCTTCGGCAACGCGGCCACCGACTACTTCCAGAAGGCCAAGGAGATCTACCCCAACGTCATGGGCGCGGCGGTCAGCCTGGACCACTCCAAGGACAATCGCCCCCTGAACGAATGGATCAACGTCAGCCGCGCGTACTGGAGCACCTCGGCCACGACGCGCGTGACTTTTTACGGCAAGAACGTCGATCAGGACGTGGTTGACGCGCTCAACAACGACGAGGTCGCGATCCTCCCGGGCGAGCCCAAGGCGTCCAAGTACACCGTGTTCGTCGCCCGTCGGGATTTCGTCCGGGGGATGAAGCGATACATCCTGACCAGCGACACGCTCAAGGAACGCCGCGAAAACAAGTTCTCGATCTACCTCGAACCCGGCGATTACACGCTGAAGACCTCGATCACGAGCACGCTGCCGATCTCGTTTCGTGTATCGCGCAACTTCAACGAGAACAACTTCGTCATCGAGACGATGGCGCAGGGCGGCCTGACGATCTACCCGATCCCCGACATCCGCGTCTTCGAGGCCGAGATGAAGAAGGCCATGGCCTCCGCCCGCGAGCGTCAGGAATCGCAGGACGCGGCCACCGACCTGATGGCGCCCGAGGGCACCGAGGAACTCCCGATCCCCTGACGCCAGGGGTTCTCAGCGCAAAAACGCCCGGCCGCACTCGCGGTCGGGCGTTTTGATTTCGGGCGTGGAGCCCGGCCCGGCTACTCGGCGGGCTCGGCGATCGGTTCGTCGAATTCGGGAAACAGGGGGTGGCGGGTCTGGTAACCCGAATCCTTGAGCACGAACTGCCGGCCCACGCGGGTTTTCGAGTTGAGCAGAATCGGTCCCTGAAGATTCGCGGTCATCGATTCGATACTGCCCCGGAGGGAGAGGATGACCAGCACGTCCAGATCCTCCCGGTCGACGATGCCCCGCGCCTCGAGTTCCTCCGCGCGTGCATCGACCTGGTACTCGGGGAAGAACGTCATCGGATCGGTCACCACGAACGCGAGGTCACCCTCGTCCAGCGACTGGAGCCACCAGAACGGTGAATCCTGATCGGGTTCCAGCAACGCGTAGCGTGCGGAATCGGGAAAGCCGAGCAACCCACCGGGGATCTTGATGGCGCGACCGATCTCGACGTCGATGTCGCCGAATCGCGACGTGTGAAAGCGGACTCGCGGAGCGGGAGGAGCGGGCGTCGGGTCGGGAGCGTTGTTGTGAAGTTCACTCATGGCTAGCTCCTTCGACCTTGCGCGTCTTGAAACGCGCCAGCGCGGCGCTCACCATGTCGGGAGTCACCGCCGCCGCCTGTTTGTTTTCTTCCTGAATGCGCAGATAGATCTCCTCGCGATGCACCGCGACGCTCGCGGGCGCGCGAATGCCGATCTTGACCTGATTTCCGCGGACTTCCTGGATGTGGATGCGGATGTTGTCGCCGATCGTGATCGATTCGCCGACCTTGCGCGTGAGAACCAGCATGACGGGACGCCCTCCAATGGCGAACGCAAATTATAGGTCCGGGATCAGAAGTAGTCCAGCAGGTTCTGTTGAACAACGCGGTTCGAGACGAGCAGCGTGGCCTGATAGACTTGCTCCATCAGGGCGAAGTCGGCAGTCGCCTTGGCGATGTCCACGTCCTCGGCGTCCGACAGGATCTTGTTCATCAGCTCGTTCATCTCCGAGTTCGCGTTCTCGGCCCGGTCGATGGCACTCGTGACCGCGCCGATCGCCGATCTGGCGCCGACCACCTGCTCGATGGCGTCTTCGACCTGCGGAATGAGCGCCGAGATCTGCGTCTGATCGCCCGCCGCGATGGCGGCTTCCAGATCGGTGAGCACCTGAAAGACGTCGATCGGTCCCTTGAAGACCTCGTCGCCGCCCCGGTTGATCGTCACGAAGTTGGCTGACGTCACCTCGATGTCGATGCTCTGGCCCGTGCCGCCCGAGTATGCGCCGACGCCGTCGAAGGGCGGCGTGAGGGTCTCGTATCCGGCGAAGATGTAGCGCCGGTCGTCCCGCGCGTTGGCGCTCTTGAGCACGCTCTGGAAAATCCCCGCGATCTCCGCGGCGGCGGCCTGAAAGTCGGTCGTCGCGGCCGTTCCGCCGTTGATGTCCGTCGCCAGTTCGCGCGCGCGGGTCAGGTCGTCCGCCACCGACGAGAGGGCGCTTTCCATCAGCGTCGCAAAGTTGCGCGCATAGCCGACGTTGCGCTGGAACTGCTCGAAGCGTCCGATCTGGTTGCGCGTCCCGGTGATCCGCGCCGCGCCGACGGGATCGTCGGACGGGCGATTCACCTTCTTGTTCGTGATCAACGCCTCCTGCGCGTTCATGTAGCGCTCGCGGTTCTGATTCACGTTGATCGAGGCGTTGGCGAAAAGTTGGGCGGTGGTGACGCGCATGGAGATCTCCCGTTAACGCAGTTCCGACAGCGTCTGAAGCATTTCGTCGACGACCGTGAACAGCCGCGACGCCGCCTGGTAGCTGAATTGGTATTTCATCAGGTTCGACATCTCGTCCTCGAGCGACACGCCGACGACGCTCTCTCGCAGGTTTACGAGTTGGTTCGTCATGGTCTGCTGGTGGCTCACGTCGCGAATGGCCGCCTGGGCATCCACGCCGATCTCGCCGACGATGGAGCTAAACGTGTCCTGAAACGTCCAGGTTCCGCCGTTGAAGATGAGCGCGTTCTCGATGGCGGAGACGGCGATCGCGTTCTGATTGTCGCCGGGTGCACCCGACGCCGACGCTGCGATATTGTTCGAATCGGCGGTGATGAGCGCATCGACCTCGATCATGCGCGACGCGTCCGCCGACGACGCCAGGGGCGCAAAGAAATCGAGCCCGGTCGATCCGTTGAGGCCGAATCCCACGGCGTGCTGCGTGTTGACCGCGTTCACGAGCTCGTAGGCCATCTCGTCGAGCCGGTCGATCAGGTTTCGCGCATGCGTGTCGCGAGTGACGAGCGCGCCGCCGAGTTTTCCGCCGGAAATGCCCGCGGTGATATCGTTCGCTTGCCCGCCCGCCGAGACAAACTGCACGTCGTAGAACCCGTCGACGTTGCCCGTGAGTTCCAGCGATCCCACCGCGTTCGATTCGACGAGCGGCGATCCGCCGGCTAGGATGATCGTCGCCTGCCCCCGGCTGTCCTCGAAGGTGTGGAAATCGACCAGCTCCGCCAGTTCCTTCATCCGTTGGGTGCGCGTCGCGCGGAAATCGCCCGCGCTCTGGCCGGAGACTTCAATCGCCGCGACCTTGTCGTTGAGTTCCGCGATCTGCCGCGCGAGGTTGTTGATCTGCGTCACGTAGTCCTTGACGGCGTTGTTCGCCGAGTTCTGCACGTCGCGCAGGCGCTCGTTCATCAGGTGAAACTGGTTCACCACCACCCGCGCCGCGCCCACCACGCCCACGCGCGGGGCTTCGTTTTCCGGGTTCGCCGACAGGTCCTGCCACGACGCGAAGAAGTCGCCGAGATCGACTGACAGTCCGACCTCGTCACTCTCGTTGAAGATCTCCTGCAACGTGGTGAGGCCGTCGCTCTCCGAGTTGCGGAACCCCAACAGGGACGTGGCCACGAACATCTGGTAGTTGAGATAGCGGTCCTGCACCGAGCTGATGTCGGAGACTTGGACACCCGTGCCGAGGAACAGGCCCGCCGACTGGATCGGCACCTCGGGCGCGAGCACGAGGTTCTGGCGGATGTACCCCTCGGTGTTCATGTTGGCGATGTTGTGGCTCGTCACCTCGACGCCCATTTGGGACGCCCAGAGCGCGCGCGAGGCGATCGACAGGACGCCGGAGATCCCCGCCATTAGAGCCTCCCCTGGAGCCGGCCCGCCGTCGCCCCCGAACGCCGGACAGCGGCGGTCGGGCCATAGGTGACCGGCTGCTCCACGGTCTGGCGCATGAGACGCGCGAGGCCCCGCACCGCCAGCAGCGACGACTGCGCCAGCGATCGGTTCTCTTCGTTTTGCGCCGAGATGTCGGGCACGAGAGATTGAATCTCATCGACCAGCGCGCGGATCGCCGCGCCAACCGTCGGCGACGCGAGACCCGCGACGCGCTCGATGCCGATCCGGGCGGGATCGAGGCCGAGCGATTCGGCCAGACGTCGATTCACGATGAAACGCGCCTCGACGAGCGCTTTGGCGCGCAGCGCGAGCGTCTCGACGACTTTGTTGAGTTCGTCCACCCGGGTCGTGTCGTACGCACGCATGGCGTCCGCGGACTCGCGCATCGCCGCGAGCATGTCGCGGTAAACGTCGCGCTGCCGCGAGAGAATCTCGTGCGTGGCCGCAATCAGCTTGTTCATTCGGGCCTCCTTCGACCGCCTCCGCCGCACCGTATCGTCGGGTTTGACCGATTCAACGGGCGCGCGGGGCGGACAATCGACGACGCGTTCCGAAAATCATTCGGAACGCGTCGGAAGAAGGCGAATTCGGGGGGATTAATGGTAGAGCGATTCCTGAAGCGAGCTGGTGATCATCTTCTCGGCGATGTCCGCCGCCGGGCGATGGTAACGGCCCGCATCGACCTCAGCCTTGATCTGCGCCACCTTCTCGGCGCGGATCTCCGGAATCCGCTCGAGCTCTTCCTTCACCCCGCTCAGACTGGCCGCCGACTTCGAAACCGACAGGGTTGCCGCCGGGTCGGCCTTGGCGACTTCCTTCGCCGCTTCGTTCGCCGCACCCGCGGCCGAAGTCAGTCGGGGATCCACATTCAGGGGGTGATTTCCGCCTTGGACTTTCATGTCTGTCCTCCAGCCGCGAGGTCCTGCCGCTTCTGCGTCCGGCCTCTCTGGCGTCCTGCCATACCTATCGGCAAAACGCAAGAAGACTTGAGAAAAAACGTCGTGATTTTGTCGCCGGACGGAAATTTCGTGCGGTTTGTGGAAAAACCGCTCGCCCGTATGCGCCTTCTTCCAGGTTGTAAAAGATCGACAATTCAGGGACTTGACTAAAGTCCCCCGCGTCAATTTTTCAGTCGCGCATCAGATCCGTGATCCGCCCCACACGTGGAGTCGGATCGAGCAACTCTTCATATCGTCGGAAATTTGACGTTTTTTCGATGGCGGAAAAATCCGAAATCGCCGGTTTCCTGACCAAGTGATCGTGAAGCATCCGGGCGATTCCAAACTGCCGCGCGTGTCCGCCGACCTCCGCGACCTTCTCGTCGAACATCGACTGGTACATCCGCGTGGCATGCGATGTGCCGATGGAATCCTCGGTCTCGAACGTCGTCGCGCGCATCTGCTTGAGCATCGAATGGAGAAAGAGCGTTTCGAAACCCTCGGCGACCTTCCATGCCGCCGCGTCCTTCTCATCGGCCGCCGAAACGACCGGAGGTTGCGGACGCGTCGCGGCTTCCGGAGTCGGACCGAGAGGATCGAACGAAACGGCGTTCATCAGATGATCTCCAACTGCGCCTCGAGCGCGCCCGCCGACTTGATCGACTGAAGAATCGCCACCAGATCGCGCGGCGTGACGCCGACCGCGTTGAGCGCTCGCACCAGGTCGCCGATCGTCGGCTCGGACTCGACGACGAAAAGCTGGCCGGGGTCCTCGACCGCGGACACCGAGCCCTGCGTCGTCACTACCGTGCGACCGCCGGAGAGCGGCGCCGGCTGGCTGACGTTCTGCGTGGACCGGATGCGCACGTGCAGGTTTCCGTGGCTGATGGCGATGGTCGAAATCCGCACATTGGCGCCCATGACGACGGTGCCCGTCTTTTCGTTGACGACCACCTTGGCGACGCGGTCGGTGACGATGTCGATGTTCTCGATCTGCGCCATCAACGCGACGACGTTTTGTCGGTACGACTCGGGCACCTGCACGCGGATGGTGCGGGCGTCGAGGGGCTGGGCCACGGTCGCGCCGATCTGCTCGTTGATCGACGCGGCGGCGGCGGCGACGGTCGTGAAGTCGCCGGTGGTGAGCGAAAGACGCAGATCGCCCTGTGCGTTGAACTCGTACGGCAGATCGCGTTCGACGATCGCGCCGGACGGAATCGCACCGACGGTCGGATGATTCTTCGTCACCGAATCACCGGCACCCTCGGCCGCGAATCCGCCGACCGACACCGCCCCCTGCGCGACCGCGTAGATCTGGCCGTCGGAGCCCTTGAGCGGCGTGAGCAGCAATGTGCCGCCCTGCAGCGATTTCGCGTCGCCGATCGAACTGACCGACACGTCGATGTTCATGCCCTGACGCGCGAAAGCGGGCAGTTCCGCGGTCACCATGACGGATGCCGCGTTGCCGCTCTTTACGTCGTTCGGCGAAACGGTGACGCCCATGTTTTCGAGCATGTTGGAGATGGACGCCTTGGTGAACTTCACCGAGTTGCCGTCGCCGCTTTTTTGCAGGCCGACGACGAGGCCGTAGCCCACGAGCTTGTTCGTACGCACGCCCTCGATCGTGGCGACGTCCTTGATTCGCACGGCGTACGCGTCGGCGGCCACCGCCAGGGCGAGCATCGCGATTCCGATCGTCGTCAGTTTTCGCGCCATGTCCCGCATCTCCGTCGCGCGTCGGGTGTGCCCGCCGCGCGTTCGCGTCATCAGAAAGGCCAGACTTTGTCGAACGCGCGCGCGAACCAGCCGGGCTTCATCTTGTCGGCCAGCACGCCCTCACCGACGTATTCGATGCGCGCGTCGGCGACGAGCGTGGACGGCACCGAGTTCATCGCGTCCACATCGCGCGGGCGGACGAGGCCGGACAGCACCATCACGTAGTCCTCGTCGTTGAGCTTCATCCGCCGTTCGCCGCGGATGACGAGATTTCCGTTGGGCATCACGTCGACGACGATGCACGAGATGGTGCCGACGAGCTTGCCCGAGCGCGACGTTTCGCCCTTGCCGTCGAACTTCGTGCCGACTTTCGATCCCACGAGCGTGTCGAGCTTCAGGTTGGGATTTCGCCGCGCGGCGATCTGCTCCATGCCGAAGAAGCCGTCCACGCCCGCGCCGATGGTCGAGGTCTTGTCGGTCTTCGTGTCGGCTTTTCCCTTGGCGTCCGACTGCTCGAGGATGTTGACGGTGATGACGTCGTTGACCTGCTTCGCCTTGTGGTCGCTGAACAGGTAGTTGTTCGGATTATTCTCGACCCACAACGACGACCCGTGCCTCGCCGGGGCGGACACGGTGCGCGCGTCGGTCGCGCGAAAATCGACCGCCGAATACCCGGTCGCGCTCGCGCTGGGCGGCTTCTTCGACGAGCAGCCCGCGCTCGCCGCGACGAGCAGGCACGCGCACGCGATCGCCGCGGTCATTTCGATGGCACGTTTCATCGCTTCGCGCATCGTCGCCTCACAATTCCACGGTCACGGTGTGCGCGTCGCGCACCCGCGCCTTGACGATCACGCCGCTGTCCATGTTCCGCACGTCGATGGTCTCGCCCTCGCGGCCTTCACGCTGGGCGACGGCGAACGCCGTCAGTTGCACGCCCTGCGACACGACCTGGAGCTTCACGACGTCGCCGCGCCGGATCACCGCGGCGGTGGTCAGCGCGTCCTCGCGCAGCGTTTCGCCGTTCGCCACGGCCCGGCGCGCCACGCGACCGACGACCATATCGGGCGAGCGCGCCACGCGGCCGCGCACGCGTTTCGCCGAAACGGGCTCAATGCGAATGTCGTCGCTCGTCACGGCGCGGCCCTTGGGGATCGCGTTTTTCGCGACCACCACCTGTTGAGGGGTGTCGATCTCGACGTCGATCATCATTTTTTTCTCGAAGCCCGCGCCCGCGATGCGCACCGTGGCGGGCCGACGGCCCGCGACGGGGACGCCGTCCGGCCATTCGCAACGGATCGTCACATCCCCCGGCGGGACGAGAGCATCGCGGACCTTCGCGGGAAATTTCACGGGAAGATTCGGATCGCCGGCGAGCTGCCGAAGCTGCGTCTCGATCTCGGCGCGCAGCGCATCGGCGCTGATCGTCTGCGCCGGGCTCGAGATCACGACCTGCGCCGGAATACGCACGGCCAAGTCCCGCCCGCCCGCCTGGCGGATGCGCCCGGCGATGAACGAGCCCGTGAGCACGCGCTCGTCGCCCAGCGGCGGGGCCTTGGCGACGAAGACATCCGCCAGCTCCGCCGGCAATCCCGCGAGAATCAGGTCGCCGAGCAGCACGCGGTCGCCGTGCGCTTCGATACGCTCGCGCACCGCCAGCTCCGCCGCGCTCGCAATCGTCGCCGTACCCACCAGGGTGGTGACGACGGCGAACAAGGCGATGGCGACGACGCGTTTCAAGACAACCTCAAACGATGCGGCTCGTGGCCTGGAGCATCTGGTCGGCGGTGGTGATGACGCGGCTCGCGGTCTCGTACGCCCGCTGCCCCACGATCATCTGCACCATCTCCTCCACCAGATTGACGTTGCTGCCTTCGAGGAATCCCTGCGAGATCTCGCCGAAGCCTTCCTCTCCCGGAACGCCGGTCACCGGGTCGCCCGACGCGCCCGTGGCGACCGACAGGTTGTGGCCGATGAAGCGCAGTCCGTCGGGGTTGATGAATCGCGCGAGTTGAACGGTGCCGATCTCCTGCGCCTCGGTTTCGCCGTCGAGGATCACCGATACCGTGCCGTCCTGCCCGATCGTGATGTTGAGGGTGTTCTCGGGAATCTGGATCGACGGCTCGAGCGGATCGCCCGTGGCGGTGGTGATCGTGCCTTCGTTATTCACCTTGAAATTGCCGGCGCGCGTGTATGCGATCTCGCCGTTCGGCCGGGTGATCTGAAAGAACCCCGGACCCTCGATGGCGAGATCGAGTTCGTTCGTCGTCTGCTGCGCCTCGCCCTGCTGGAAGATCTTCGAAACCGCGACGGTGCGCGTGCCGAGACCCACCTGCGTACCGCCCGGCGAGGTCACGCCCTCGGCCGTCGCGCCGCCCGGCGCGCGAAGCGTCTGATACAGCAGATCCTCGAAGTCCGCACGGCTGCGTTTGAACGCCGTGGTGTTCACGTTTGCCAAGTTGTTGGCGATCACGTCGATCTTGAGCTGCTGGGCCTGCATGCCCGTGGCCGATGTCCAGAGTGCCCGCATCATGGCGCGTTTCTCCCCGTTAACCTGGGCGCGTGCCCGTTAAGCCTTCGCCAGCGTTTCGCCGGCACGCGAATTGACCTGACTCATTGTGCGAATGGCCGCCTGAAACGCCTCGTACTGCCGACCCGCCGTCACCATCACGGCCATTTCGCGCATGACGTTGACGTTCGAGCCTTCGAGGGCTTTGTCGATGATTTGATAATCGGGCTCCGCGTTGATCGCGGCGGACGCCGACTTGACGAATAGCGACGCGCCCATCTTCCGGAGTTGACGCGGGTCCTGAACGTCCTCGATGCGGACACGGTCGATCTCCTCCGCGCCCACGACGATGGTGCCGTCGGATCGGACCTCGAACTCGGCCCCGACCGGCAGGGTGATCGGGCCGCCCTGCCCCAGCACCGGATCGCCCGACGCGGTGACGAGATTGCCCTCGATATCGAGCCGGAAATTTCCCGCGCGGGTGTACGCCTCGCCGCGCTCCGACTGGACCACGAAATAGCCGCTGCCCTCGATCGCCAGATCGCCCGCCCGGCCCGTGCTCATGATCGGACCGGGGTTCTGATCGGTGGCCGAATCGAGATAGCGATTGATGTTTTTGAGGGAACGACGCGAGAAGTCGAAGTCGCGCCGCGAGATGTAGTCGAGATGCGACTGAAAGACCGACGCGTCGGCCTTGAAGCCGGCCGTGTCGGCGTTGGCCAGATTGTTGGCGACGACATCGAGACGCTGCGTCTCGATTCGACTGCCCAAAACCGCAGCCCACATCGCATTGCTCATGGCGGCCTCCGATGACTCCACGTGGGACTGAAGCAATCGGGGTGCCAAACGACAAATCAGCATAACTCATTGATTAATATGGTCTATTTGTGCGCGTCGGACCGTTCGGCGAAGGCGCGGCCGGGCGTTCGGGGGGCAAGATTTGCCGGGGCGGGCCAGCTTCAGGGCTTCGTCGTCAGACCCGACGCGCGGCCCGCAGCCTCCCGATTCGCGCGATAGAGGATGGCCAGCACCTCGGCGACCGCGCGGTAGAGCTCCGGTGGAATGGGGGCGTCGAGCTTGAGCTTGGCGAGAAATCCCGTGAGATCGCGATCGATGTGGATGGGGATTCCGTGTTCGCGCGCGAGTTCCAGGATGCGTTCGGCGACCTTGCCGAAACCCTTGGCGACAAGTCGTGGCGCGGAGTCCTTGCCCGGTTCGTACTTCAGCGCGGCGGCGTGAAGACGCTCGGTCCCTTCGCCGTCTCCGTCCGCGTTCGTCTTCTCGGGAAGTTTGTCGCGTTCGTCGTCGGTCATACCGTCATCCGAACGCGTCCGGCTTCGCCGCGGGCGCGCGCCAGCAGATGCGTGAGATCGGGAAAAGGCTCTTCGTCGTCCGTGAGTTCGGCGAATCGCACGACCACCGGTTCGGCCAGCGCCGTGAGCGCCGACGTCAGTGCCTCGCG
This sequence comes from Deltaproteobacteria bacterium, assembly GCA_020845895.1. Classification (NCBI taxonomy): domain Bacteria; kingdom Pseudomonadati; phylum Myxococcota; class Myxococcia; species Deltaproteobacteria bacterium. Next base: position 15,935 of record JADLEX010000075.1, read on the forward strand.
GTGCGGTTCGATGGCATACAAGGCTTCGGCGCGCGCGCGAACCGTCAGGTCGATGCCCGGCATCGCCGCGAGCCGGAAACGCACCTCGCCGAGCCCCGACGTGTCGAGCATCATCTCCACGATGTGCCCGTGCACGTCGGCGCCCGCCTCGGCGTCCTTCTCCCCGCGCCGATATGTCATTCGCACGGGCGCTTCGTCGCCGCCGAGCAGCGGCCATTGCACGTAGAGCGGCTGGTCGAGCGAACGCAGCAGCCGATTCGCGGTTTCCGACGACTCGAGCCATCCCGAAAGCGAGGCAAGGCGCGAGCGGATCGCGTCGATCGTCTTGCCGGGCGATTCGCCTTCGAGCGTCCATGCGCTCTTCGGCAGGGCCAACAGACGCGCGAGAGCCTTCGAGGGACCCGGTCCTTTGGTCAATCCGCGCAACCGATCCATCACGCCGGGTTCGTCGACGCCGAAAAGCTGAAACAGCATCGCGATCGTGCCCGCGTCGGCCGATTTATCGGCGACGGGGTCCACGAGCAGGGAACGCAGGGACGCGAAGAGCGCGCCGGCCTCTCCGCCGGGGTCGAGTTTCCAGAGCGTGTCGCTCAAGATCGCGAGGGCTCGCTCGGCGACTCCCATGCCCGGCCGCCCGAGCGCATTTGGTGCGCCCTGCGCCTCGGCTGAGGTCGTGACCGTATCGGCCCGACGCAGAATCAGATGCGTTCCGGTCCGCTCGATCCGCGCGGTGAATCGCTCTCCCGCAGTCAGTCCGCCAGGGTCCACGACCTCGAAGGTGCGCCCGTGCATTTCGAGTTCGAGCTTGCCGCCGCCCGAACGCAGCACGCGCACGTCGATCCGCGCGTCGTGCGCCGGACGTGTCGTACCCGCTTTCGCGGCATCGCGCAGCGGCAGGTGAATCTCGATGGGCATGCGGAAAGTATGCGGGGATCAGGCCGTGATGTCGATGCGTTTACGAGGGGCTTCGTTCGTGTCATCGTCTTCGTCGTCTTCGCCGTCGCCTTTGTCTTTGCCTTCGCGTTTGGGGCGTTCGTCGCGGATCGTCACGCGCTCGGCGGTGGGCGGCGGCTTCACCTGTTCGTTCGCGCGGGCGTTTTTCTTGATCAGCGCTTCGGCTACCTGCGGGTTCGCGGTGCCGCCCTGCCCTTGATGGACCGACTGGACGCGGTCGATCAGCGGTGCGGACGAAATGATCTGCGCGACACCGATGTTGGCCATAGGCCGGACTCCTCGATCACGCTATCGGCAGAATCTTCCGACTTGAATAGCGGAAGACGCAACAATTGCGCGAAATGTGCGAATTGGGTCCAAATATTCTGATTTTTCTGCCAGGAACCGCCGGTTCATGCGTCGAGAAAAATCAGCCCTCGTAAATCTTCGCGATTTTTTCCTGAAGCGTTTTGGCGGTGAACGGCTTGACGATGTAGTCGGTTACGCCGGCGTGCACGGCCTTGATGATCTTCTCTTTCTCCGACTCGGCCGTGATCATGACGAAGGGGATGTGACGCAGATCGGGATCGGACCGGACGATCTTGAGCAGGTCGAAGCCGTTGAGTTTCGGCATGTTCCAGTCGCTGATGATTAAATCGACCTTCTCGGCGCGGATGATTTCGAGGGCCTTCTGGCCGTCCTCGGCCTCGAAGACGTTTTCGTACCCCGCCTGCTTGAGCAGGTTCTTGATGATCCGCCGCATCGTCGAGAAGTCATCGATGGCGATGATCTTCATATTGGGATTCGCGCTCATGCGAGCCTTTCTCCCGAGTACCGCACGACCCCGCGGACCGCTCCGCGCGCGCCCGCGCGCTCCAACCGACCGGTTTCCGACGATACGGACGCCGGATGTTCCGTGCCGTGGTTCAGACTACCTTGTCCCGCGGATCGGATCAACGACCCGTAACCGGTTTTTCAGGAAGCATCCTCGAGGTGGCGCTTCAGCTTTCCCCGCAGGCGCAGGACGGCCTTGTTGTGGATCTGGCTGACGCGGCTTTCGGTGATGCCGAGAACGAGCCCGATTTCCTTCATGGTCAATTCGTCGAAGTAGTACATGCTCACCACGAAACGCTCGTTTTTCGGCAGCTCGTCGATGGCCTCGGCCACGAGGTTTTTTACTTGACGCAGGTTGAGCAGGCTGATGATGTCCTGTTCGTGGGGCTCGCGAAAATAGTCCTGCACCTTGCGCTGAACGGCGCCCTGGCCCTTCTTGGCCGCGAGATCGTCGTAGCTGACCAGCGTGACGCCGTTCGCCTGGTCGTACATCTCGAACAGTTCCTCGTGCGTCACGCCCATGTGCGCGGCGAGTTCGTCGTCGGTTCCGGGGCGGCCGTGCCTCGCGGCCATTTCTTCCATGGCGCGTTCGAGGTCGTTGAGGCGCTGGCGAATGGAACGCGGAACCCAATCCAGACTTCGCAGTTCGTCGAGAATCGCGCCGCGGATGCGATATTCGGCGTAGGTCGCGAACTTGATGTCGCGCGACGGGTCGAACTTGTCGATGGCGTCCATCAGGCCGAGTACACCGGTATTGATCAGATCGTCCAGCTCGATCTGCGGCGGCAAACGGCGCAGAATCCGCATCGCGACGAGCTTGATCAGCGGCGTGTATTGATGAATCAACTCGGCACGGGTCGTGTCATCGACCGCGCGCGATGCCTCGCTCATTTCGTCCAGATCCTCTCGAAAACCCACGCGACCACGGCGGAAAGCGCACCGAGCGCCGCTCCGACCGCGAGTGAACGCAGCAGGATCGCGCCGGGCGGCACCGAGAACACGAGTCCCGTCGTGGCCGCCACCATAAACGATCCGAGCGAGATCGTCGAGACAATTCGGCGTGATGAGGCGTTCATCGAGGATCCTTACAACAGGTCCAGCGTCTTGCGCCACATGAATTGCAGATTTCCCTTCGGCCCCGAGGGCACTTTCAACGCGAGCACGCGGTCTGCGAGACGATCGATCGCCTCGCTCGCGGGGGATTCGGGATAGGCCAGCACAAAGGCATGACGGCGACGCACCGCGCGGCTGATGTTGGGATCGGTCGGCACGAAACCGAGCAGGTCGATCGAGATGTTGAGAAACCGTTCGGCGACACCCGTGAGGTCCTGATAGATCTTCCGCGCGGCCTTCTCCCCCGAGACGTTGTTGGGCAGCAGGAAGAACCGGTTTTCGCCGTAGTTCGTCGAGAGCACCTTCATCACCGCGTACGCGTCGGTGATGCTGGTGGGCTCCGGCGTCGCCACGACGATCGCCGCCTGCGCCGCCGACGCGAAGTACATGACGTTGGGGCTGATTCCCGCGCCGGTGTCGATGAGCAGGATGTCCACCTCGGATTCGTACGCCTCGAACTCCGAGATCAGCTTGAGCCGCTCGTCCTCGCCCAGATGCGTGAGACGCTCGACGCCCGACGACGACGGCAGCACCTTGATGTCGCCGGGTCCGTCGATCACCACGTCGCGCAACGAACGCTCTCCCGAGAGCACGTGCTCGATATTCGCGCTGTGCGTGATGTTGAGGATGACGTCGATGTTCGCGAGCCCGAGGTCGGCGTCGAGCACCAGCACGCGGAGGCCGCGCTTCGCGAGCGCGATCGCCAGATTCGCGGTGATGTTGGTCTTGCCCACGCCACCCTTGCCGCTCGTGACGGCGATGACACGCACCGCCCCCGCCGGACGAGGCCGTCCCGACCGGACACGGCGTTCCTGGGCCTCCCTGGCCTTCTCGATAAGCTGCGCAGCCTGATCCATGGCCATCCCGTCGGCGTTCAGTGCGCCGTGATTCCCAGCAGTTGATCCACCACGCGCTCCGCCGTGGCGGGTTCGATGTCGTCGGGCACCTGTTGCCCGATCGTGAACCAGCTCAGCGGAAACGCGTGCGTCGCGGCGAGCGTGAACACGCCGCCCAGCGCGTTGCTCTCGTCGAGTTTCGAGGCGATGAGCGAGGACGGCGAAAAAATGCGGAACTGTTCGGCGATATCCGCGAGATCGCGATACTGCGTCGTTGCCGAGACGATGAGGTGCGTCTCGAATCGCGCGTTCCCCGCGAAATACGCGGCCATTTTATTCAGCATCATCCGGTCTTTTTGCCCCACGCCCGCGGTGTCGACGAAGATCACGTCCTTGTCCGCGTGTCGCGCGATCTTTTCGGCCAGGTCGCGCTCGTCGCCGGCGATCTCGACCGGCACATCCATGATGCGGCCGTACACGCGAAGCTGCTCGACCGCGCCGACGCGAAAGGTGTCGACCGTCAGAAACGCCGCGCGCTTGCGCCGATCGAGCACCTGCCCCGCCGCAAGCTTCGCGAGGGTTGTCGTCTTCCCGACCCCCGTCGGCCCCACGAGCGCGCAGACCGTTTGCCCCTTCGCGCCGGCGAAGGGGTCCTTCACCTTGATGCGATTCATGATCGCGCCCGCGATGTGCGGCAGGACCTCGAACTCGTCCGCCTCGAAATCGGCGCACGCCGCCTCGGCGACGATGTCACGGGCGAGATCGACGGCAACGCCCCGGTCCACGAGCCGAGCGAGTATCGATTCGTACACGCGCGAAACGGCGGGTGCGACCGGCGCGGACACTTCCGCCACCGCCGGAACTTCGCCCGCCTCGGTCAATCGCGCGAGCAGGCGGGTCACATCGTCGAGTTGCTCGCCCATGCGGTCGACACGCGCGCGCAGCGCATCGACGGCGCCCGAGGATTCGAGCGCCGCGAGACGCCGCGCGAGATCGTCCGGCCGCGGCTCTGCGGTCGTCGAAATTTCGGGGGAGTTCGCCGCCGGCTCCGCCGCTTTCGCCGCGCGCGCCGCGCGCTGCGGATCGGGCGCGGCGGTGATTTCGATCTCGACGCGGCCGAGCAATCCCTTGTGCGAACGCACCGAGCGCGTCGTGAGGATCACGGCCTCGGGCCCGAGCTCGGCCTTCACGAGCGCAATGGCGTCTTTCATCGTCGGCGCCCGGAATGATTTCGTCTGCATCGTCACGCCTCCACGGTGCCGAGCGAGTAAATCTTCGCCCGTGTGTCGATTTCATTGTGCGAAAGGATGGACCAGGACGGCAGGAACTTGTCGAGGAATCGCTTGAGGTGTCCGCGCAGGACGGGGTTCGTCAGCAGGATCGGCTGCTGACCGATGTTCTGGAATTTGCCCGCCGCGCTTTCGAGCGACTTGATGAGGCGCTGAGCGGTGTCCGGATCGATGTTGAGGAACGACGTGCCCTGGGCGGTCTGCACCGCGTCGGTCAGGCTGTTTTCGAGCCGCGACGCAAGCGTCATGAGCGCGACCGTGCCGTCGTTCGTCGAATACAGATCGGTGATCGTCCGCGAGAGAGCCTGACGCACGTACTCGGTCAGGATATCGGCGTCCTTCGTCACCGGCGCCCAGTCTGCGAGCGTTTCGAGCACCGTGAGCAGGTCGCGCACCGGCACGCCTTCCTTCACGAGATTCTGCAACACCTTCTGCACGATGCCGAGATTCACCATCGCGGGCGACAGCTCGGAAACGACCTTGGGATACTTCTTGCCGAAGTTGTCGAGCATCTCGGACACGTCCTGCCGCGATAGCAGCTCGTGCGAATGCGTGCGGAAGATTTCCGTCAGGTGCGTGGTCATGACCGTGGCGAGATCGACGACGGTGTACCCCGAGAACTGCGCCTTCTCGCGGTCGGGCTTGCGAATCCAAACGGCGGGCAGCTTGAAAGCCGGCTCGACGGTGGGGATGCCGTCGATGGGCTTGTCCACGGTGCCGGGATCCATCGCGAGGAAGCGATCGACCATCAGCTCGCCGCCGCCGACCTCGACGCCTTTCACGAGGATGCGGTACTGCCCGGGTTTGAGCTGCAAGTTGTCGCGGATGTGGATGGGCGGAATCATGAGGCCCATCTTCTGCGCATACTGGCGGCGGATGGCGCGCACCTTGTCGAGCAGCTCGCCGCCCTGATCGCGGTCCACCAGATTGATGAGTCCATACCCGATCTCGAGTTCCACGAGATCGAGCGTGAGCAGGTCTTCCATGCGGTCGGGAACGAGCGTGTCAGCCGGGCGCTCGTCGATGATCGGCGCGCGCGCGGCCTCGATTTCCTCGACGCGCCGCCGGTATCCCGCGAGGCCGATGACGACGGCGAGGAGCAGGAACGGCGCCATGGGCAAGCCGGGAACGATCGCGAAGAATCCGAGAATTCCCGCGGTCACGAGGAACACGCGCGACTTGCCCATGATCTGGTTGGCGAGCGAGCCCGCGAGGTCGGCTTCTCCGGTGGCGCGCGTGACGACGATGCCCGCGGCGGTGGAGATGACGAGGGCCGGGATCTGGCTGACGAGACCGTCGCCGATGGACAGGATCGTGTACACGCTCGCCGCTTCGGCGACCGGCATGTTCTGCTGTACCGCGCCGATGATGAATCCGCCGATGATGTTGACGAGCGTGATGATAATTCCGGCGATCGCGTCGCCGCGCACGAACTTCGCCGCGCCGTCCATCGAGCCGTAGAAGTCGGCTTCGCGCTCGATCGTGGTGCGCCGCGTGCGCGCGGTCTTTTCGTCGATCAGACCGCTGTTGAGATCGGCGTCGATCGCCATCTGCTTGCCGGGCATGGCGTCGAGAGTGAACCTGGCGGCGACCTCGGCGATGCGCGTCGAGCCCTTGGTGATGACGACGAAGTTGATGACGACGAGCACGATGAAGACGATGACGCCGACGACGTAGTTGCCCCCGACGACGAACTGGCCGAACGCCTGGATCACGTGTCCCGCCGCGTCGGTGCCCTCGGAACCCTTCATCAGGATCAGGCGGGTCGAGGCGACGTTGAGCGAGAGGCGGTAGAGCGTCGCCATCAGGAGCATCGTGGGAAACGACGAGAATTCGAGCGGCGACTCGGTGTAGAGCGCGACGAGCAGAATGAGAATGGAGAGCGTGATCGAGACCGTCAGCAGGAGGTCGAGCAGGACCGTCGGCACCGGCAGGATCATCACGATGAGGATGCCGACGACCGCGAGCGCCAGCACCACCGGCGACATGGTCGCGGCGGCGGGTTTTCCCGCGATGGCTTCCGTGGCGCTCACGCGGCCCCCTGACGGCGGTTCATGCTGTAGATGTACGCGAGGATCTCGGCGACGGCCTGATACAGGTGCACGGGGATCGACGCGCCGAGCTTGCAGGATTTCTCGAGTTCACGCGCGAGCGGCGGACGTTCGAGAATCGGGATGCGGCTCGCTTCGGCGACCTCGCGGATGCGCAGCGCCACGAAACCCTTGCCTTTGGCGATCACGACGGGCGCGAGATCCTTGCCGCGGTCGTAACGCAGCGCCACGGCGACGTGCGTGGGGTTGGTGATGACCACGTCGGCTTTCGGGACTTCGTGCATCATGCGGCGCTGCGCCATCTCGACCTGCAAGCGGCGGATGCGCGACTTGACCTTCGGGTCGCCCTCCATGTTCTTGAACTCGTCCTTGACCTCCTGGCGGGTCATCTTCTGTTTTTCGAGGTAGTCGTACCGCTGAAAGACGTAGTCGATCACCGCGATGACGGCCATCGCGATGATGACCTTCACGGTCATGCCGAAGGTGCTGTCCCACAGGATTTCCATGATGCCCTGGGCGCCCTGCCCCGCGCTGTCGAGGAACGCGCCGATGTCGTCGCGAATGGCGAAATAGACGATGAGCCCGATCGCCGCGACCTTGGCCGAGCCCTTGATCATGTCCATGAAGGCGCGCAGCGAAAAAAACCGCGACATGCCGGAGATGGGGTTGAGCCGGTTGAGATCGGGCGTGATCGCCTCGGACGACGCTAGAAACCCGAACTGCGCCACGTAGGAGAGCGTGCCGAAGATCGCCACGGCGACGACGATGGGAGTGAGCAGCAGCGCCGTGTCGAAGAGAAAGGGAACCATCGCGCCGAGCCACGTCTCGGCGGTGAAATTCGCGTTCGCCGTGATGAACGCCTCGCGCATGAGGGCGATGATCCGGCCTCCCATCCACGGGCCGAACGCGGCGAAGACCGCGAGCGCCGTCGTCATCACGACGACCGTCGGGATCTCCTGCGACTGGATGACGCTGCCTTCCTGGCGCGCCTTCTCCAGCTTTCGCCCGGTCGGTTGTTCGGTTTTTTCGGCGTCGTCGGCCAACCGAATCTCCTATTGCACGCCGGGCGCGGACGCTTTCACCAGCGTCCAGAACTGCCCGGGCGTGTCGCCGAGCACCGATGCCACCGACGCATAGAACATGGGCATGCCGATCGAGATGATGACGAGGCCCAGCGCGACGGTGACGGGGAACCCGACGAAAAAGACGTTCATTTGAGGAAAGGTTCGCGCCACGAGGCCGAACCCGATCTTGGTGACGAGCAGGACGAGGATCCACGGCGCGCCGATCGCGAGCGAGTTGACGAACATGGCCGCGCCCCACGCCGTGAAGGACTCGAAAGCCGCCGCGCCCGGTTGCGCGAGGCCCGGCCCCACGATCTCGAAGCTGCGCAGCACGCCCTCGACGAATCCGTCGAACAGGCCGCTCATGAAGAAGATCAGCGCGGCGGCGAGCATCTGAAACGTGGCGATCACCGACACCTGATCGCCCGTGACCGGATCGACGACGTTCGCGATGGTGAACCCCATCTGGAATCCGGCCATCGCGCCGGCGATGTTGACCGCCTCCATGGCGACGCGCACGGTGAAACCCATGGCGAGGCCGAGCAGGATCTCGCCGCCCATCGCCGCCGTGAGACTCAGAAGGTCGTGCGGAAGTTCATCGGTGTTCACGCCGCGAAACGCCAGGACGACGAGTGCCATGAACAGTCCGAGCCCGACCTTGACCGGGTCGTACACCGAAAACGTGCCGGTGAGCGGCAGCATGGACACCAGCGCCAGCACCCGGCTCATGACGAGCAGGATCAGGATGATCGGCGCGGCGGAGACGATCGGCAGGTCCATGCGCTCCTACCGGATGTAGTCGGGAAAGGTCGTGAGCATCTGAACCGTGAAATCGAGCAGGGCGTTCATCATCATGTTGAAAAAGATGGCGGTCGCGATGCCGACCGCGATGATCTTGGGGATAAAGGTGAGCGTCATCTCGTGGATCTGCGTGACCGCCTGGAAGACCGAGATCAGAAGACCGGCCACCAGACCCGCGACGAGCACGGGCGTGCTCACCACCAGCGTCGTGTTGATCGCGAGTTGCGAAATCTGAATGACCTGCTCGATCGTCAACGCGAGCCCCTACCCGGTGAAAAAGCTCTGGACCAAAGACCCGATGACGAGGAACCACCCGTCGGCCAGGACGAAGATGAGCAGCTTGAACGGCAGCGAAATCAGGATCGGCGGGAGCATCATCATGCCCATGCTCATCAGGATCGTCGCGATGACGAGGTCGATGATGAGAAAGGGCAGATAGATCATGAAGCCGATGACGAAGGACGTCTTGAGCTCGCTGATGATGAACGCCGGGATCACGACGTAGCTCGGGATGTCGTCCACGGTTCCGGGCTTGTCGAGCCCGCTCACGCGCATGAAAAGGCCCAGGTCCTTTTCGCGCGTCTGACGGAGCATGAAGTCGCGCAGCGGCTCCATGGCGCGGTCCGCGGCGATCTCGTACCCGATCTCGGCCTTGGTGTAGGGCACGTAGGCGTCGTGATAAATCTGCTGGAACGCCGGCATCATGATGAACGCCGTGAGAAACATGCCGAGCCCGATGACGATCTGATTCGACGGCACCTGATGCGTACCGAGCGCCTGGCGCAAAAGGCCGATCACGATCACGATCCGCGTGAAACACGTCATCATCACGAGGATCGACGGAGCGATCCCGAGCACCGTAATGATGAGCAGGATCTTGACGGGGGTGGACAGGTCCGAGGGCTTGCCGTCCTCGAGCACATCGACGCGAATCTGCGGAAACGCGGGGGCGGCGGTCTGGGCGTGCGCGGACGCCGCGAGCGCGAGCGTCGCGACCGTCACCACCATCAGCATCGCCGCGACGCGCGCCATGTTCACCCCTACTGCAAGCGCTTCATGCCGGCGAGGCGTTCGCGAATCGCGCGCAGGGCGTCGTCGCGTTCACGATCCATCTCCGACGCACCGGACATCTCGGAATGCTGCTGATACTGGCGCAGTTCGCGCGCGAAGGGTGACTCCGCAGGACGCTGCGCGGGCGGCGTCGGTTCGGCGAAGTCCTCGAAACGCTCCGCCGTCCCGGGTTCCGGTCTTTCGACCAAAGGTTTCGTGTCGTCGCCCAAAAACCGGCGGCGCACCTCGGGGTCCTCGATCCGCGCGAGCAGGTTCACCGACTGCTCGCTCACGCCGAGCACCAGCAATTCGCCCGCCACTTCGACGAGGCTGACCTGTTTCTTGAGTCCCAGCGGCGCGGTCGCGATGAGGCGCAGCGGACGCGCACCGGAACCGCCCGCCGAGCGCGTCGCGACGGGCACAAACTTGGCGTATCGACGCACCACCCACGCGATCAGGAAGATCAGGCCCACGACGCCCACGAGCGCGCTCGCCATTTTCACCGCCCCGGCCCACAGATCGGGCACCGCGGAACCCGCGACGGCGGGCTTCGGAACTGAGTCGGCTTCGGGCTCGGCCTGAGTCGTCGCGGGATTCGGAGCGGACTTCGGCGCGGACTGCGCAAAGATGCGATCGATGTCGATGGGTGCCTGTGCGTCGGCAATGCCCCCGCTCGCCACCGGCGGCGCGGGTTCGCTCTTCGCTTCAAGCTCCGCCGTCCTCGCGGCCGGCAAATCGCCCTCGATCGCATTCACGTCCCGCGGTTCGGTGCGCCACAAACGCACCACGACGCCGCCGGCGGTCTTGGCGACCGTGACGCGGCCGGGCTTCAGATCCAGTTTCGGCGTGGAGACGATCTTCACCGCCGTTTTGCTCTCGCCGGCCTGATACGTGAAGACGCGGTTGAGCGCGTCGATCCCGAGCTGCCGATATGCCTTCTTGCCGGGCAGCATCGTCGTGTTGCCCAGAAGCAGCAGCACTTCGCGCGACTTGAAATTGACCTGCGGCTCGAGCGCGCCGAGATCCCGGTTCTCCTCCACCGTCAGCGTCAGTTCCACATAGTCCGGCGCGTCCTTCGCTTCGACGCCCTTCAGGCGGTTCAGTTTGGATGCCGGGAGTGCATACGCGGCACAAGCCCATAGGGCTGCGAGGGCGACGATCGAGACGACCGTGAGGCGTTTCATCATTCGGGACTGCGTCCTGATTTGGGACTGCGTCATGGCGCGCTCCTTACGCCTTCAGGTTCTGGATGCGTTCGACGCGGCTGACGACATCGGTCAGGCGTACGCCGAACTTCTCGTTGACGATGACGGCTTCGCCGCGGGCCACGAGCTTGCGGTTGATGTAGACTTCGAGCGGCTCGCCGGCGAGTTTGTCGAGTTCCACGAGGGATCCGGGCCCGAGCGTCAGCAGGTCGCCGATAGTCATGTGCGTGCGCCCGACCTCGACCGACACCTGCAACGGAACATCGAGCAAGAAGTCGATGTCCCTCGGCCCGTCGGCCGAAAAATTGCGCTGCGGCGCGGCCTGGACCCGTAGCGTCTCGGACTCGACCTGCCGCACGTTCGCGTTTTTGCTCGCGCCGCCGTCGTCGAATACCTCATCGTCGGCAACGGTCGGCTGCGCGCCCTTGCGCGCGGTCGGCGCGGAGTCGGCCGGGCGGCCCTGGGTCTGCTCCTGCTCGATTTCGGAAAGCAGACTGTCGATATCGTCTTGCGTGATCGTTCCCGATGCCATGCGTCACTCCTGCCGGGCAGTGTGCCCGCGTCGCTCAGTCGGTCTTCCCGACGACCTGCAGCGCCTTGTAACCGCGAAAAAGGCCCGACTCGACCTTGAACTTGTTGACACCCTCGACCATCAGGTCGATAGGCTCGTCCGCGAACTGGTCGAGCGAGAGGATCTCGCCTTCCTTCAGGTCCAAAATCCGCTCGATCGACAGCTCCGCGCTGCCCATGATCGCGCGCAATTCGACCGACGACTCCATGATGTGCCCGCGCACCTCGTTCTTCCACAATTTGTCGAGGTCGCTCTTTTCTCCGACGTAGTTCTTGGTGAGCAGATCCTTGATCGGTTCGATTGTCGCGTAGGGCAGCACGGTCTGGAATCGCCCGAACGCGCCTTCCACGTCCACCTTGCTCTCCAGACTGATGACCGCCTCGGTCGGGTGGGCGATCGACACGAACTGCGGATTGATCTCGGTGCGCAGGAAATCGATTTGCGTGGGAAAAACCGGCGCCCACGCCTTTTCGAGATCGGCCAGGGCCTTGCGCACGATGCGGCGCAGGATGCCCAGTTCGATCGACGAAAAATCGCGCCCTTCGACGCGGAAGCGGCTCGATCCCGACCCGCCGCAAAAAATGTCCACCAGTGTGAACACGAACTGGCTGTCGACGACGACCACCCCGTTGCCCGGCAGCGGTTCGATCTTGAACAGCGACAGGCACGACGGAACGGGGAGGCTGTTGATGAACTCCTGATACTTCATCAGGCGGATCTTTTCGGCGACGAGTTCGGAGAGATGGCCGACCTCGAGCGACAGCGTGCCCGAAAAATCGCGGCAAAATTTTTCGTGGATGACGTCCAGCATCGGCATGTTGCCGCGCAGGATGCGCTCTTGGCTCGTCAGGTCGTAGGGACGCACATCCGCCACGCGGCCGTCCCGGCGGCGAGCCGTCGACGATGCGGCGGGCGTTTCGGGTTCGTCGTCGATCGCGCCGTCGGAAACGGCGGCGAGAAGGGCGTCGACCTCGTTTTGCGACAGGATCTGGTTCATGCCCGTTCCGCCAAGGGATGATGTCCGTTATTGGATGATGAAGTCGGTGAAATAGACCTGCGTGACGCCGCTCATGCCGAGGATCTCGTTGAGGCGCACGGTAATCTCATGACGCAGTCGCGTCTTGCCCTTGATGTCCTTGACTTCGGCGTAGGACTTGCTCGACAGCAGTTCGACGAGGGTGCTGCGGATCGGCGCCATCGACTTCTCGCACGCGGCCTTGACCGGATCGCTGGTGAGTTCGAGAACGATGACGGCTTTGAGGTAGCGGGGGGTGTCCGAGTCGGCGAGGTTGACGACGAACTCCTTGAGTTCGAGCGCGGGCCGCGGGGCTTCCTTGAGCTTGGCCTCCTCGGCCTTGGCGTGCTCGTCGCCCTCGCCATCCTTCTTGTGTCCGCCGACAATGCCCGTGAGAAACAGCGCCACGACAACTGCCGCGATCACGGCGACACCGATGCCGACGAAGATGAAGAGCTTCTTTTTGCTTTTCTTTTCACCCTCGGCCGGTGCCCCGGCTTTTTCTTCGTCCGCCATTGCCCCTCCCGACCCGTGGTTTCCCCGAAAGTGGGGAAGTCAAACTATTGACGAAATCTTGCCCATGACCAATTCGCGGTATCGTAAAGCAAGCCGCGTGCCAGTTAATCGTCGATTCGACCGTGAACAAGGCGACCGTCACATGGCACCAAATGTTGCGACGACGGGCTAGGACCATGCCGGGAGTTCGACATTTTCATTAGTAATTACAATGAGATAAGAACGATGTACCTGCGGAATCCGTGCCAATTTCCCCGGAGGGAAGGCAAGGTTCCAGCGAGCATTATCCAAAGCAGCCTGTCGAAATATTGACGTTTCAAGCGGTCGGAATCGGCCAACTCAGATGGTAGCCGAAGCCGCGACCGCCCGCGTCGTCGTCCACTAGACGCAGATCCGTCTCGATCACGACCTTGCGGATCAGGTCCCACTCCGCCGTCGAAAGCGCCATCGCGCGCGTCGTGGCGGCTGCGGCGTCGAGCGGTCGCGGCCGAATCCTCAGCACCGCCGATCCGTCGGTCACGCGCACGTCCAGGCGAATTTCGCACGGTGAGACGTGTCGCGCTGCGATCTGAACGACGAGCGCGGCGATCGCGACCGCCTGATCCACGGGCTTGACGAGCACGGTGGCGGACTGGTCGACGCCCATTGCAATGATGTGCCCGGCGCGGCGGATTTCGTCTCGCAGCCCGTCCACGACCGAGGCGACGAACGCGCCCAGATCGATCGGCGCGACGACTCCCGCGCCGTCGGCATCCGCCTTGAATCGTGCGATTGAATGCCGCGCGCGCTGCAGCGCCGGTTCGATGACGTCCACGGCCTGCCGGTAATCCGCCGGGTCGCCCGTCATGTGCGCGAGCTGCGCGTAGCCGATGACCGCGCCGACGACGTTCGACAGGTCGTGCACCGTCATGCCCGCGTCGAACCCGACGCGCGCGAGTCGCCGGACGTGGTCGTCGTCGTTCATGCGCCCCTCCCGTCAGACCGTATCGTCGTCGGTGGTGTCGTCGTCCGTCGTGTCATCGTCCGTTGTATCGTCGTCCGCATCATCGTCCGTATCGTCGTCGGTGTCGTCGTCGGTGTCGTCGTCGCCGCCCGCGTCGATCACCGTATAGGCGTCGTCGAGCGTGTCGCTCGTGTCGTCGGGGTTCACGAGCGTGATGGAATACAGGCCCGGGGTCGTGCCCGCCGGAACCGTGACCACCACACGCGTCGTGGACTGGAAGACCGGCTCGGGCTCGGTGAGCGCCGTCCCGCCCAAGTACACGGTGACGGGGTTCGTGAAGTTCGCGCCGATGATCGTCACCAGCACGTCCTCGTCGTTCTCTCCCGACGTCGGCTCCACCGAGTCGATGCGCACCGCGTCCGCGGAAATCACTTCGAAGGCGTCGAGCAGCGTGGCCGTCGAGCCGTCCGAGTTCGACACGCTCACGTCGTAGGTATCCGGTGTCAGGCCGGCCGGAACCACTGCGGTAATCGTACTCGCGTCCACCAATTCGATCTGCGACAGCGTGGTGTCGCCAATCAACGCGGTCGCCCCCGCCAGAAAGCTCGCGCCGATCAGCGTCACGGCGGTTTCCTCGCTGTCGAGCCCTTCGCTCGGCGTGATCGACGTGAGCTGGATTTCGCCCGGGTCGACGACCGTGAATGCATCCGCGCGCACGCCGCTCGCGCCGGTCGAGGACACCGCCGTCACGTCGTACACGCCCGCCGTCATGCCGGAGGGCACCAACGCGGTCAGCACCGTCGCCGAGACCTGCGTGACGGCCGTGCACAGCGTCGCGCCGACGTAGATCTCCATCGTGCCGCCGAAACCCGTGCCGCGCACCGTGATCGCCGTCTCGGCGGTGTTCGCGCCCTCCGCCGGCTCCACCGAGTCCACCGTCAGCCCGCCAGAACTCTTCGATGCGATCCGCCCGAAATCCCGCGAGCACGTCGCGAAGACCGCGACAGCGGCCAGCGCCGTGATCCACACGAACGGGGAATGTCGTTTCTTCATGATTCGATCCCGATCAGGCGAATTCATCGAAATCGCCAAACGGCCATGACACCCTGGGCATCCGGTGTGACCAGAGCGGGCGACCATGCAAATTTTGGTTCCGGTTCGTTGTCCGCCGAACGCAGCGTCTGGTCCGTCAGAATCAGGTAGATGCCAGCTCCGATCGCCGCGACGCCCATCGCGCCGGTGATCTGCCACGCGTTGTCGTATTCCTCGGTCTGCTTCTTGTACCGCGCCAGATCGACGTCGGAGTCCGCGTCGCGATAGCGGCTGTACGAGTCCTCCGACATCGCGAAAAAGTACCCGCCCGTCGCCGTCATGACGACGCCGCCCGCGAGCACGCCATAGCCCCACGCCCGGCGGTGCGACGTGCCCACGACATCGATCGGCCCGCCCGCCGCCTGGATGCGCGCGACCTGATCCGCCGCCGCCACGCTCGCATGCTCCGAGAGCACCGCCGGCGACGGCGCGATATCCGGCTCGGCCAGCCAGCGCTTGCCGCCGCGACCGATCACGGTCTGGCGCACGGTCCACAGACGCACGTTGCCCGAGGTGTCCACGCACGTCACTTCCATCTCGAATTCGCTGTCGGTCAGGTTTCCGTGCACGTACTTGGTGATGCGCCCGAAGACCGCCGCGTCCGCGCCGACCTGCCGGGCGATGCGCGCGGCCTCGGCCTGCGTGCCGTGGAAGATCCAGTCGCGCGGCGTGGGGTACGACGCGGTGATGGCGTCGCGCACCTTCGCGCCGTCCACCTGACGATACACGCCGTCGCGGGCGAGCTCCTCGATGAAGCGGTTGGTCGCGTCGACGCTCACGGCCTCCGCGCCGTCTTTGAATTGCAGGTAATCCGGCACGACAAACGGCAGCACGGCGACCGCGCCGATGCGCCGCGACGGCAGCGCCGAGTCCACGTATGGGTTGATGGGCACGTTCACGATCTGGCTGGAACAACCGGCCAGCGCGAGCACCGCGACGCAAAGGGCGATCCGAAGCGCGCGTTTCACAAAAAGACCCCCCTCGCCTGCTCGTGGATCTGATCGAAACGCACGAGCAATTCGTCGCAGGCTTCCACCGAGAGATTGAGCAGCCGCGCCCCCGGCGTGTCCACGAGCGCGATCTCGGCCCGATCCGGCCCGATGCCGCGGATCACGGCGATGTCGTTGGCGAGCGCCACGGCGGCCGTCTCGGGCGCCGCCTCGCGCATTTCGTGCAAGTGCGGCATCCGCGCGATCGCATCGGCCATGTGGTGCGGCATGTCCCACGATTTGGCCACCATCTCGCCCACGTCCGCACCGTATTGCGCGAGGATCGCGTGCACCGTTCGGTCAGACGGCATGAAGCCCGGCGCAACCAACTTTTGCGCGCTCTCCATGATCGTCAGCAGCACCATCTTGCCCACGTCGTGCATGAGCCCGGCCAGAAACGCCTCCTCGCGCGGCAGACGCAGCGCGTTCGCCACCACGCGCGCCGCGAACGCGACCGCGATGGAGTGCTCCCAGAGCTGCTGCGCGAGCTTCTTGTACACGGCCGACTTGAAGATGCGCGAGTGCATCGAGATCGCCAGCATGAGGTTCTTCACCTCGTTCTGTCCGAGTCGCACCAGCGCCTGGCTGATCGTCTGGATCTCCACCGCCGCGCCGTACACGGGGCTGTTGGCGATCTGCAAAATGCGCGACGAGATGCCCTGGTCGGTCAGGATCACCTTGGCCATGTCCTGCATCGAGACGCTCGCGTCGCCCGTCAGGCGCATGACCCGCAGCGCGACGTGCGGCAGCAGCGGCACCTCGTAGTTCTTCGCCAGGATGCGCTCGACGATCTTCTCGCGAAACGCCTCGTCGCGCTCCGCGAAAAGCCCCGCGTCCGACTCGCCCTCTTCCACTTCGATGAGCTTGACGTCGCGGCCGATGCGCAGGCGTTTGCCGCACCCCGGGCACACCACCTCGAAGATCCGTTTTTTCTCGGACGCAGACCCCGACCCGGACATTCCGCAACCCTTCCGACGCACGGCGAACGCACGCCGCGCTTTGCCCAAGCAATCCGTGTGCCGCGCCCGCATTGCGCACCGGCCCGTTGCCGCTCGCCCGCACCGCGCGCGCAAACCCCTTGGAAACGCAAGACTTTCTTAGCACGAATGCACGCGCGGCGACATAATTGGGGCAAAGAATTCCCCTCTGCGCTGCCTGCCGCCTGCCAAGGCGACGCCTTTTTGACACCGAGGTGGGCAAGATTGAGCGGAGGGGAAGCAGACCGTTCAAATTCGAAAGAGGTGCCGTTCCGCCCGCGTCGCGGCTCACGAAACGCGCATCGCGTTTGGCGGCGCGGCGGCGAGTGTGGTACAAATGGAGTCGATGTTCAGCGTTGCTCGAAATGTCGTGCGCCTGTGCGCGACGATTCTGTTTGTCGTCTTCGCGGCGGCGATGGCGATACCCGCCCACGCGGCGCAGGATGCCTTGGGACCCGGCGGCGCTCCGATCGGCGGGTCCGGCGGATTTTCCGGCGAGCCGAGTTTCGAGGCCGCCCTCGCCGACTATCACGCCAAACGCTACGCCACGGCGATTTTACAGCTCTTCGCCTATGTGGAGAAAACCCCGCCGCCCGCGGATCTGGGCGAGGCGGAGTTCCTGCTCGGTCTCGCGCTCATGGACAGCGGCGGAGCGAAGGACGCGTCGTTTTTCTTCGCCGAGGCCGAGAAGCATTTTTCGGGGTTCGAGGACGTCGCCGCGCTGTATCTGGTGAAGAGTCTGGAGCGCGCGGGCGACCACGGCGCGGCCGGCGCGGCGCTCGATGCGGCGCTCGGGCGGCATGCGTCGTCGCCGATGTTTTCGGACGCGCCCGAGTGGCGCGCGCGGCTGCAGGCGGCGAGCCGCGATCACGCGCGCGCGGCGAAGACCTACGAGGCGCTGGCGGGCGGCTCGTCCGGCACGGCCGAGTTCAACGAGAACATGTATCTGGCAGGCGAGCAATGGGCACTCGCGGGTCGCTACGCGGCGTCGGCCGCTGCGTTTCGGCGCGTGCTCGATTCGGAGCGCATCGACCGCTTTTCGACGCGGGCGATCGGCGGCTGGGAAAACGCCCTTCGCGCGATGAGCGACGGCCGGGTGACGGACGAATTCCGCGCATACATGGAGACGTGGGCCGACGCGCGCATCAAGGCGTCTCACCACCGGCAGGCGCAGCCCGCGCTCGAGGCAGTTCGTCGGGCGTCGGGCGGCGTGCTCGATGCTCCGCGACAGTTCCAACTCGGCCTCGCGGCGTTTCACAATCACGACAACGACGCGGCCATCCGCGAGTTCACGGCGTTGGCCGAATCGGCCACGGAGTACGCCGACGACGCGCGCTATCGCCTCGGCAAGGTCCGCACGCGCCAGGGCGACAACGAGGGCAGCCGCGCCGAGTTTCAGACGCTGCTGCGCGCGCATCCCGGCAGCGGCCTGCGCGGCGCGGCGCACTACCAGCTCGCGCTGATCGACATGGAGGACAACCGCTACGAGAGCGCATGGCGCTATTTCGACCAACGCCTCGCCAAACCCGCCGGCGGTCAGGAAGAGTATTTGACGTGGCTCAAGGCGTGGACGGCGTATCGTGCGGGCAAGCTCGACGCGGCAGAGACGACCATCGACGGCCTGCTCAAGAAATTCGCCAAGTCGCAAAACGGCGACCGCTACCGCTACTGGCGCGCGGCGATCCGCCAGGCGCGCGGCGAGACCGAACCGGCGGCGGCGGACTGGACCGAGATCAACGGCGACCCGCGCAGCTACTACGGCATGCGCGCGGGCGAGCGGCTCGCGTCGATGCGTCGGACGCATCGGAATCCGGCGGGCGATTTTCGCGCGCGGGGGGTTGGATCGTCGCCGGTGCCTTCACCGAAGCCCGAGGATTTTCCGGAGGCGGTACGTTCGCTGGTGCAAAAGACGATCAAGCTGGAGCGGCTGGACTGCCGCGCCGAGGCGTCGGTGCTGTCGAAGAGGATCCTCGAAATTCTCGACAAGCCCGACGTCGAGCGCTCGCGACGCTGGGCGGCGGCCGAGCTCTTGCGTATGACCGGCCACTACGCGATCGCGAAGAAGCTGGCGATCGACGGCGGGCTCTACGGCCACCTGCGCGCCTATTCGAATCCGCTGTCGGAGAGTTACTGGCCGCTCATCTATCCGCGCGCGTACGACTGGGCGGTGAGCGACTACGCCGGGCAGCGCGGAGTGCGTCAGGAGTTGGTGTGGGCGATCATGTACAATGAGAGCAGGTTCCAGCCGCACGTGGTGTCGCCGGCGAACGCCATCGGGCTGATGCAGATCGTGCCGCGCACGGGGTTCGAGATCGCGCAGGCGCTGGGCGAGACGGGCTTCGCGCCGGACGACCTCTACGACCCGGTCACGAATATCCGCTACGGCACGTGGTATCTGCGCAGCATGCTCGACCGCTTCGAGGGCAACGAAATCTGCGCGATGGCGAGCTACAACGCGGGGCCGGACGTGGTCTCGAAGTGGTGGCGCAACAAGGGCGCGTTTTCGGAGGAGATCTTCATCGAGGAGATTCCCTACAAGGAAACGAACAACTACGTGAAGCAGGTGCTGCTGACGTACCGGATCTACCGGGACCTGTACGGGGGTTGACCCGCGGGGACTTGGGCGGTGCCGGCGACTTGGGTTTTCGCGGCGGTTGCGATACGATTTTGGTGCTGGATCGATGGTCGGGAGTGCGTTCTCGAAACTTGGGTGAGGTGGAGATGTTGACGATGCGGTATGGAATTCATCGGAGTGGTGTGGCGGTCTTGGCTCTGTGGCTCGCGCTGCTGGTCTTTACGGCCGGCTGCGGCGGCGGGGACGACGAGAACTCGCGAGGCGGAACCGTGGACGGCGACGATGACGCCGCTGACGACGACGATTACACGCCCGGGGACGACGACGGCACGGACGACGATTCGGACGATGACACGGATGACGATTCCGACGACGACACGGGCGATGACGACGCGGGCGATGACGACACGGCGGACGACGATACCGGCGACGACGATACCGGCGACGACGATACCGGCGACGACGATACCGGCGACGACGATACCGGCGACGACGACACGGAGGACGCGACCGTCACTCTGCATGTGACGGACGGCGAAACGCAGGACGACATCGAGGGTGCGACCTGTACGCTGATTGATTCTGAGAGCGGACAGCCGGTCGCCCCGGAGAACTCCGACGAGTCGGACGCGGATGGCATTTGCACGCTGACGCTCGCGGCCGGCGGAGGCGTGGAGGCGATACGCATCACGGCGACGGACTATGTCACCGCGTACAACTTCGAAGTGGCCACGAACGCGACGGTCGAGCAGATACTCGTCAAGGAAGCCAGCCGGAATGCGCTCGCGGCCTTGCTGAGCGTCACCATCGATCCGGCGGACGGACTCGTCATCGGCGTGGTGCTTTGGTCGAGCGAATCCGGCGTCGATTTCGTCGGGTGCACGGAGATCGCAAACGATTCCGGGCAAAACGACGTTTTTTACTCCGACGATTCGGGCGCACCCGGCGACAGCCGCACAAGTACAAATCCGGTTAACTCGTCGTACCTGCTCTTCAACGTGCCGGCCGGCGGTCCTTACACGTTTACCGGCGACACCGCCGGCGATATCGTCGAGAACGTTGCGCCGAAGGTGTTCGCCGAGGCCATGACGTTTGTTTATCTGATCTACGACGCGGCGACGTGGCCAACCAACCCAACGCCCGGCGGGTGCAGCTGATCCATTCGGCGATGTTCTGCCGACTTGGCCGGCGCACTCGGCTGCGCATGGACATTCGTTCGCCTTTCGGTCGATAACGGCGTCTGCAAACCGGGGCCATGCCATGACCGACCGACCGACGATTCCCGCAACTGGGACCGACAAGGAACAACTGCTCGCCGAAATGACGGCGATGAAGGCCGGCGACGCCGACTGGCGGCACGGACGCACCTTCAGCCTCGTGTACAACGTGTCGGAAGAGCACGAGGATCTCGTCAAGCGGGCTTACGGCCTTTATCTCGCCGAGAATGGCCTCAGCCCCATCGCGTTTCCGAGCTTGCGGAAAATGGAGATCGACGTGGTCGCCATGACGGCATCGATGCTGCGGGGCGACGAGGGCGTCGTCGGCTCGATGACCTCGGGCGGCACCGAGAGCATCCTGATGGCGATGAAGGCGTACCGCGAGTGGGCGCGCATGGCGAAACCGCACATCGCGAATCCCGAGGTCGTCCTGCCCGTCAGCGCGCACCCCGCGTTCGAAAAAGCCGCGCATTACCTCGGACTCAAGAACGTGCATGTTCGAGTCGGCGACGACTTTCGCGTTGACGTCACCGCCGCGCGTGAAGCGATCACGCCAAACACAATTCTGATCGTCGGCTCCGCGCCGGGCTATCCCGCGGGCGTGATCGACCCCATCGCCGATCTCGCGGCGCTCGCGACCGAGCACGACCTGGGCATGCATGTCGATGCGTGCCTCGGCGGATTCTGCCTGCCGTGGGTGCGCGAACTGGGTTATCCGGTCGTCGATTTCGACTTCGCCGTTCGGGGCGTCACGTCGATCAGCGCCGACGTGCACAAATACGGTTACGCGGCCAAGGGCGCTTCGACGATCTTGTATCGCAACGCCGAGCTGCGCCGCCATATGTTCTACGCATACACCGAGTGGCCGGGCGGGCTCTACGGCACGCCGACGATGACCGGCGCGCGGCCCGGCGGGGCGATCGCGGCGGCGTGGGCGGCGATGCAGGGCCTCGGGCGCGACGGATACCTCTCCCTCGCGAAGCGAATCATGGACGCCCGCGCGCGAATCTTCGAGGGATTCGCGTCGATCCCCGCGATCGAAGTTCTCGGCGAACCCGCGATGGGTGTTTTCGCGATTCGTCACGCGGGCGGCGGGGAATTCGCGATCGCCGAGGCGATGGACGAGCGCGGTTGGAAGCTCGACCGCCAGCAGAACCCCACCGCCCTGCACATGATGCTCTCGCCAGCGCATCTCGATTTCGTGGACGCGTTTCTCGCGGATCTTCGGACGTGCGTTGCGCTGGTCGAGGCCGAACCGGCGCGCATCACCGACGGCGCGGCGGCGATGTACGGTGCGATGGCGACGATGCCCGATCGCGGCGTCGTCGGCGATTTCGTGCTCGATTTTCTCGACGGCGTGTGGCGATAGGCGCGAAGTTCGCGCGATCCTGATGTTTGTCAACGCGCGAATCGGCGATTCGCGTATGTTGTCCGCATGACGCGAATGGCGTTGTCAACGAACCTGGGAGGGGTCACATGAGCGCAACCGAAAAGTGGCTGCCGGTGAATGAGCACATGGTGGAGCGCGTCGTGCGCGTCATCGCGGGCGTTGCGATTCTGAGCCTGACGGTGATCGGTCCGAAGTCCCTCTGGGGACTCATCGGGCTCGCGCCGATCACGACGGGGCTGCTCGGCAGTTGCCCGCTCTACACGGTCTTCGGGATCAGCACCTGTCCGATGAAGAAGTAGCGGCCCGCGCGCGCGACAAAAAAGGCGGCCGGAATGGCCGCCTTTTTCGTTTCGTCTGGAGTTACGTCACCACTGCGACGGATCGAGAAGCACGTCGCAGTCAATGAAGTCGGCGCCGGCATCGTTTCGGAACGGCGACTGGCAATACTCGAACAGATACAGAAACTCCTCGTGCGGCGGCACGAGTCCGTCGGGTCCGTTGCGCGACGGCTCGTAGGGGAACGGTCCGTCGGCAACGGAGCCGTCCCACGGATCCCAGTAATCCCAGTCTTCATACAGATCGACGGCCTTCGTGTAAAAGTCGACGACCTGCTGTGCTTCCGCCGACGTGAGCGGCAGACCGTAGGACGCCGCCGCCACGCAGTACGAAGCGGTGTCCACATCCCAGGCCGGGTCGTCGGACTGGCTGCCCTGATGGTTCATCATGCGGTCCACACGATACGCCATGCCGTCCATCAATTCTTCCGCCGCGTCGTCCTCGCCCGCAACGAGCGCAAGGCCGAGCGCCGAAAGATGGAAGTAACGGATGATCGCGTAGTTGTAGTAATGCTGGAGCGTGGCGACCGTTTCGTAGATCAATTCCGCGCCGTCGTTGCAGTCGTTGCCCATCGGATCGTCATAGCCGATCAGCGCCGCGGAGAGCTTCGCGTCGCACTCGCCATTGGGCGCGAGGGGATCGAACAGCACGAACGACGCGAGGTCGGCGACGAGCCCGTTGTCGGGATTGATCGGCACCTCGGCGTTGCCCCATTCGTCCTTCGTGCGAATGTGATAACCGGAGTCGGTGATGTCCTTGGCGAAGCCGCGCAGCGCCGCCAGCGCATCCTCGGCCGCGTCGCGCACATCCGTGTCCTCGCCGTCCTGCGCCACGTACGACAGCATCGGCACGGTGCGGAAAATGTGCGGCACGTCGTCCTTGCTGCGCCAGTTGCGCACCCAAATCGGGCCGTAATACGGATTGGTCGCGTTCGGCACCGTGTGCGCATTCCAGTCGTAGGAGTAGTGCTTCGCGCCGTCGTAGTTCACGGTGATGTCGCGCCCGTCCACCTCGTAGCTGTGATTGAAGGGGAAGAGCGTGCGGACCATGATGGTCGTCTCGGGATCTTCCTCGTCGTGCGCCATGCCCCAGAACAGCGCCTGCACGCCCTTGCACAGGTCGATCAGCAGTTCGCCGATCTCGTCATCGCCCGTCGCCAGATAGAGCGCCGACACGTTGTTGATGATCTTGCCGGTCTGGATCATCAGGTTGTCCGACGCGCCGGTGTGCGCGTACGTGACCACGCCGCCGCTCTTCGACGCGCCGAAATCCTGAAGGTGCAGCTTGTAGTCCGGCGAATCCATCACGTTGTCCGCCGCCATGCCATGGGCGAGCCGGCGCATCCAGTCGAAGTAATCGACATCGGCGAGGAAGCCCGTCACCGCCGCCGTGAAGTCGTCGATCTCCTGCTCGGTCAGCGGCGTGCCGACGTCGGGCCGCGTGTACGCGAACGGAAGCGTCGTCGGCAGCGCGCGCGGCGGCGCGGGAATCGGCGCGACGTCATTCGCTCGGGGCGCGGCGAAGAACTTCGCCGACTTGTCGGGGGGCAGCGTGCGGACGAGGCGGAATCCCACGAACCGATCGCGCCGGTCGGGCGTGTGCACCTGTCGATGCGCCGCGCGCAGACGCAGCGCGCCGTCCCAGCGGGCCGATCCGCCGCGCACCGAGCGGAAGTGATCTTCGATCGACTCCGCCGGATCGTCGCCGTCCGCGGGATCGGTCGAGTAGCCGTCCCACGTCCACTCTTTCACGTTGCCGAGCATGTCGAACAAATCCCAGTCGTTGGGCAGCTTTCCTCCAACCGGGTGCGTGTAGTTGTTGGAATTCGCGCAGTACCATGCAATGGCTTCAAGGTTCGGATCGAGCGGCAAGCAGGCCGTGTGCGTGATGTCGCCGTTGTAAAACGCGGTCGTCGATCCCGCCCGCGCGGCGTACTCCCACTCCGCTTCCGTGGGAAGCCGGAACCCCTCGCACTCGTAGATCGTCGCCGCATCGAGGGAAACGTCCGCCGCCGCGACGCCGCCATGCCCGGCGCAATCCGTCGGATCGGTCACCGGAGTGTCATCCTCGCAAACGACGTTTGCGAAGACGAAACACGGATCAAAGTCGTGCGCGATCGACATGGCGTTTGCGAACAGCAGGGCGTCGAACCACGTGACCCCGTCCACCGGGCGGTCGGGGCTGTCGCCGACGAGTGGAAAATGGCTGGGGTTGAAGCCGAGCAGGGTGTCGAACAGTTCCTGCCGGACTTCGGTCGCCATCATCTCGAAGTGGCGCGTGATCGTTACGTCATGCAGCATTTCATTGGCGTTGCGCCCCGACTCGTTCGACGGGCTGCCCATTGAGAACGATCCGGCGGGGATGTACTCGAATCCTTCCGTCGTCGGGTACGTATCGTCGTCGTCCGCATCGTCGTCGGCGTCGTCGTCGGCGTCGTCGTCGGGCAGGGGCGGCCACGTGTCATCATCGCCCGTGTCGTCGTCGGAGTCGTCATCCGTATCGTCATCGATGGTGTCGTCGTCCGCCGCGTCGTCGTCGGGCGCGGCGGCATCGTCATCGTCGTCGTCGCCGCAACCGCACCCGATTGCGAGGACCGCGGCGAAAAGGGCGAGGATCAGCCGAAAATCCAAGCGAAATTTGCCCATCGTTCTCCCCCGAAAATTCGATCCAAGGATCGCAAAGAATGCCGTCTGTCGCAAACGCGGGCATTGTCCGCGCGACCCCGCGCGGTGTCAACGCGCCGGGAGTGCATCGCCATGTTTCGCAATCCTGAAAAAATGAGGCCGGGAAAACTCCCGGCCCCGCTGAAAGCTCGAAGGTGACTGAGGATCAGAACGCGATGTCGGTGTGCAGGCCCAGGATCTGGTCGGGGCCCTTGGTCACCATCTCGCCCTTGTCGTCGGCGATCTCGGCCGTATAGCTCGTGCGCTGCAGGTCGAGGGCGATCTTCACGTTCTTGATCGGCTTCACGTAGAACGCCGCGAGGATGTACGACGTCTCGTCCTGGTAGCCGATGCCGGTGTCCTCTTCGTTCTGCGTGTTCGGGTCATAGGAGTCGTAGCGGAGCGCGACGCCGTAGTGCGTGGCGAACCAGAAATCGACCCATCCCGCCATCGACTGCGAGACCACATCGTCGGTGCCCTCGATATCGATGGTGTACGTGCTCTGCACGAAGTCGCCGGCGACGATGAAGCCCATCTCGTCCTTCTTCACGTCGTAGCGATACGCGAGGTTGCCGCGCATCGTGGTGCGCAACTCCTCGGGGTGATCGGGCTGGATTTTGTCGTAGTTGAAGCCGCCCCACAGGGACAGGCCCTTGGCGGCGTCGATGCTCGCCAACGGACGCACCAACACGCTTGCCTGAACCGCCTTGCCGGCGTTGACCTCGGCGGTCGATCCGCCCTCGCCGTTGCCGAACATCACGCCCCACTTGCCGTAACCCTTGGGGAAGTTGCCGCCGAGCGAAACGCCCAGGTCGTTCAGCCCGTTGCGGGTGAACGCGTACTTGAACCACGGTTCACCGGTGATGTACGCGAGGTACCACACGTCGGTGTAGTGGTCGTACACGGGGGTCTTGATCTGGCCGAACGTGACGCCGAACTCGTCGTACGGCTGAAACGTGGCGTACGCGAATCGCATGTACACCGTGTACTGGCCGGTGCGCGCGCCCGTCGTGCCGAACACCTCGGTCTCGCTCTCGTCCACGTCCGCCGTGGCGGGGTCGTCCGCGACGCCCGTCGAAACGGTCGTCTTGGAGTAGGCGTAGTCGCGGCGGGAGTCGAACGTCACGTTCGCGCTCCACTGCTTGTTGAGCTGCGCCTTGAGGCCGATATAGCTGCGCGTCACCTCGAACGAGTTGTAGTCGTTGGTCGGGAACCGCGTGTCGTAGTCCTCGTAACCGGAAGCGTTGTAAGTGTAGTTCGCGTAGATCTGGCCGAACGGCGTGACCGTCGGTTTGGCGTCTTCGGCCAGGGCCGAACCCGCCGCCAGCAGCACGGCCAACGCGGTCGTCAGGAGGAGCAAGCCCGAAATCCGTCTCATGCACGTCTCCTTGATGATTGGATGGAACCCAATTGCAATCACACCGTCACCCACACGAGCTATCGTGACATAGCACACTTTCGGACGGTGAGCAAAAGAACTTCAGCGGATTTTGACCTTCGTCAACCCACCGGGGCACCGAACGACTTGTCACGCGATGGCCTTGTCTATGGCGACCGCACGGCGAAAGAAAGTCCCTGTCGTGACGATCCTGTGACGACTCGTCCGTTTATGCGAAAGCTGTGAATTTCTTTACGTTTTTTCGCGGTTAGGGCCGAAATCGCTTGACGGATTGTCTCTCCGCGCGGCCACCAAGGCCATCACATAGGCGACGGTCGCCGCGGCCACGCCCGTCAGCCAAAAATCGCGCGCCGCGAGCCGCATTCCCACCGCCAGATACGTCCCGATGCCGATCGGATTGGCGACGAACCCCGCGAGGATCATCACGACCGCGATCGATGAGTGCGGCGAACGCGCGTTTCCGATCGACTGCGGCGCGGCGACGAGGGCGACGGTGTACGCGCCTACCACGAACGAATAACAAACGCGCACCCACCGCGTGACGTCGCCCGTCTCGTTCGCCAACAGCGCCAGCGCCGCGAGGACCATGCCCGCCGCGCCGATGGCGACCACCCTTCGAAAGCCAATCCACGCGTAGAGAACCCCGACGATCAGCGCGAAGACCACGTGCCAGACGCCGTTCGAAACCCAGTCGCCCGCCGACGCGAACACGGGATGCGCCGCAACATCACCCTGCCCCACCGGATAGAACACGAAGCTATCGACGGCCACGAGGAGCGCGAGCGGCGCCACGGCGACCGCGGTTTTTCCGATCGAGCGCGGTTCCGGACACACCGGGTGCGTCGGAGCTTCGATCAACGCGTTTCGAAAGGCGGCAACGATGACGACGCCGAAGGCGAGTGCGAGCGCGCACACCAGTCCCGCCGCCTCGGGCGACGGAGCGAAGCCCGCGACCAGATTCGCGAACAGATAGGTGGCCGCCGTCACGCCGCCCGCGTAAACCCCTCGCGCCGGGGCGGGAATCCGCGTGTGAAACGCCGCGAGGAGCAGAACGATCTGCGTGCCGAGCAGCGCGCCGAGCGCGGCGAAAAGCGCCGCGATCGCGCCGACCGAGCGAAGGAGAAAACCGATGAGTCCGAACGAGCCGATGGCGATCGCCAGAACCGCGATCGAGCCGAACAAGGCGAGTGGAGAGATCGTCGTGCGATCGAGTCGTCGGCCGGTCATCCACGCCGACGCGATGCCGCCCGCCGTCAGCAATCCCAGCGGTACACGTAGTGCGTCGATGGCGAGGCCGAGGCCCGCGTAATGCCCGAGCAACGCGAACTGGACGATGACGATGTAGTAGGCAAGGTGTGCGGCCAGCAGTGCCGACACCGCGACGGGCGCGACGTGATCCGCGCGCCGACCGATCACGGCGTCAGTTCCCGCGCGATGCGAAGAAAAGCGCGGCGAGCAGCAGGACCCAATAGCCGATGTACGCGAGGACCGTATTCCGGCACGCAGCGACGATGTCCTCGAGAAACTCGGTTCGCGTCTCCGGGTCGCGGGTGACGAAAAAGATCGGGAAGACGATCAGGAGCGCCACGACCATGCGTCGAGGCAAAAATCCCAACAGCACCCCGGCGAATAGCACCGCCGCCGTGAGCCACAGAAGCACAAGCCACAAACGCACTCCGGCGTCCTCGCCGAAACGCACCACGAGATTGCGCTTGCCGACCTTCTCGTCCGCCTCGACGTCGGGGATTTCGTTGATGGTGATGATCGCCGCGGACCAGAGTCCGAGCGTGAGGCCAAGCACCCATGCGGAGACCGGGACCGAACCCATCTGCACGTAGCACCCGAGTGCCGTGAGCGCGGGACCGAAGTTGAGCCCGACCATCAGTTCCCCGAGCCCCCGGTACGCGAGCCAGATCGGACGCATGGTGTAGAACACACCGGAAAGCAGCCCGAAAAACGCGAGCCCCCATACCGCCGCGCCGCGCTCGTAACCGAGCCAAACGAACACGCCGCACCCGACCGCGTAGGCCGCGAACCCCGCGTTGCGGATCGCGCCCGCGCCGATCAGGCCGTCCTGAATGACGCGCGTGCCGCCCGAAAACGGCGTGCGGACCTCGTTGATGTCGTCGGTGCCCGACACGTGATCGTAGTAGTCGTTGAGCAGGTTCGCGCCTGCGTGGAAACACCACACCGCGAGGGCGGTGACGGCGAGCCATCCCAGGTCGAGCGTGGCGCTGTTTTGATACGCGGTCGCCGCGCCCACCGAAACAGGAATCAGGCTGACGAGCAAGAAACCGCGAAAGACGCCGATCGCACGCGCCCAAGCCATCATGGGGCCGACGCGCGGTGCGGCAGTGTCGCCGGAGGATTCGGCGCGATCGGCGCCGAGGTCGTTTTCGATTGGGGCGTTCATGCGGCCACGGACATTATCCCGCCGGGCCGCGCCTGACAACAACCACGAGGTCCGCGTGCGCGCGTCAGCGCGTTCCCCGTCGACGAATTCGCCCGGGGAATCGCCGCGAGCCCGGAACCGTCGCCGTGTCTTGAAAAACCGATTAACGCGCCGACAACCTGGGGACCCAATGACGTGGATGTCTTCTTTGGGAGTGCACATGAATTCCCGGATGATTCTGTCGATGTTGGCGTTATTACTCATCTTCGACCGTTGTCGGCGGTTTGAATTTCAAGACCTGAATAAAATTGCATAGTTACGCTGCGATTTTTCGAATTTTCGCAAAATTGTAGTGCCTAATATCGTCTCGGCAGGCTCAAATCAGTCTTGACATATCCCTTGCTGCCATTGGAAATGGCGGCGTGTTCGTTCGCGCC
>JADLEX010000076.1 GCA_020845895.1 Deltaproteobacteria bacterium
CCACCACGCAGGGAGCCCCGGAATAGCCCGCCCAAACCAAACCCGGAAACCATACCGACAAAGCCGACTCCCAGAAGAATCGAACCGCCGGAAACGAGCGCGTCAGGATTCCCGAATTCGACGATTTATTGGAGTGTAGCGCGAGCGAACGGAGGGGTCGAGAGGCCGCGTCGCACGCGCCATCGATCCCATCGAACGCACCTTTCCGATTCGAAAAATTTTCTGTTAGTATCCGCCCGCTTTTCGCGGCGGGCCGCCGCGGGTTCTTCCGTGAATTTCAGGAGCGCGTCGTCATGGCGAAGTCGCCGCCGTACCCGGTCTACAAGCCCAAGCGCCGTCCCGCCGTCCACCAGTCGAAAGCGCCGAACCCCGCGCCGATCATCATCGCGTACGCCGTGGCGTGCGTCGTGGTGGCCGTGCTCGCGGGTTTTTCGCTCGTGCCGGACACGGTCAGCAAGCTCATCTTCGCGTTCGCGACCATCGCCGCGCTGGCCGCCGCCGCGATCTATCAGGTCCACTTCAAGTTCAGACACGCCATCGTCAAAAAGATCTGCGCCGTCGCCATCCCGGTCTGGGTTCTCGGCGCGGGTTACATCGTGTACGCGGGCATCGTCTATCCCGCGCCGATCGTCGACCACGTTCTGACGCGCGAAGCGCGAACGGCGACGTTCGACCTTCCCTCGGGGACTTACCGCGTTTACGTGCACGGATCGTTTCCGGAACTCGACGCCCAGGAATCCGCCGAAACACCCACGCCCACACCGACGCCCGCGCCCTCCGTTCCCGGCGCGCCGACGCCGACGCCGAAAAAGCAGACCTACGTGCACAAGGGGAATTTCGTGCTCGCCCTCACCGCCGCGGGCAGCGGCGGACGCACCGAAACCCTGAGCGGGCACTTTCAGGCGAGCGCCAAGCGCCAACGCGTGTCGAAAAAGGGTTCGAACATCGTCGCGTCGGACAACACGCGAAAGATGTTCGACGTGCGCGTGCGCGAGAGCGGCCCGCACGCCTTCGAACTGAAAAACCTCGACCCCGAACTGTCAAATTATCTCAAGGTCGAGGTCTTCCCGCCGTCGCTCTGGCACATCCCCGTCGCCATCCTCGGTCTACTCGCCACGATCGCGCTCTCGTTCGTCGACTTCCTGATCCGCGAGGCGCGCGAGTACAGCTTCCTCGGCGTTTGCGCGTCGGCGTCGTTCTCGTTCACCGTGTACTATCGCCTTCAGTCCATGCCCGACACCAGCATCACGATCCTCGTCATGACGGCGCTCGTCGGCGCGATCATCGGCGTGGCCTTCGGCCTGCTGCTCGAGTTCGCGCTGCGTCGCGTGTTTTATCGCGTGAACCGCGACTGGCGGTTCGACGTCCACAACTGATCGTTTTTGGGCGCTTCGAACTTTTTCGCGCGGCGCGTGTCCCATCGCATATCCGAATTGCGCGGACGAACGGGCGCGTTCGCGCAAGCGGCCCGTGCGCTTGACCGCGCGGAGGCCGGGCCGTAGCATCCCGTCGTTTTCGAGGCGCCGATGAAGACGAAACTCGCCCTGATCGCCCTGGTTTCCGCCGTCGTGATTTTTCCGGCGGTGTTCTTCCGTACGCCCCCGCCCACGGTGCCGGGCCTCGCGCGCCCGGTCATCGACCGCACGGTGTTCGACGCCGCGCCCGCCGCGGGCAATATCCGCAATCGCCTGCAGGCGAAGGCCGACAACGCCGAGGCGGATGACGATGCGGCCGACGAAGGCGACGAGGGCGGCGGGTTCTTCAACCGGCTCACGAAAAAAGACGACGAGGGCGGCGCGGCCAAGGCGGTCGGTCGCCCCGGCGGCCCGCGCGCGGACAAGTCCAAGGTACTGCGTCCCCGCATGAATCGGCCTGTTGGCGGAGACAAAATCCGTCCAAACCTGAAGACCGACAGCGGCTCGACGCGCCTGAAGAAACGTCAGGACATCCTCGCCAAGCGCCGCGCCCAGCGCGATCAGGCGCAGGACGGCGAGGCCGACACCGCAGCGGTCGAACCGACGATCGAGGACGAACCGCCGCTGCCCGAGGTCGAGATTCCGCACGAGGAGCCGTTGCCCGACGACTTCCCCCCTCCTGACGAGGGCGGCGATGAGGGCGCGGTGGAGTAATCGGGGCCGCGAACTTCGAGATTCAGACCGGAACCGTCACTTGCAGTCGTCGTCGCCCGAATACCCCGCGCAATCGTTCGTCGTGTAGCACTCCCAGACGGCCGCGCATACGGCGTACTCGTCCCGGCAATCGGCGAGGCAGGTGGGGTTCGAGTTCTCCACGCACACCAACAGGTACATCTCTTCGTAAGACATCGTGTTCGGGCACATCTCGCTGAACTCGCTCACGAGCGGCCCGCAGTCCTCGGCTTTCAGGCACCAGTCGTCGTAGCCTCCGGTGTCGGAGTCGTCGTCGTCGCACTTTTCCTCGAACCCCATGCAATCGTCGTCATCGTCGTTGTGATACGAACA
This sequence comes from Deltaproteobacteria bacterium, assembly GCA_020845895.1. Lineage (NCBI taxonomy): Bacteria > Pseudomonadati > Myxococcota > Myxococcia > Deltaproteobacteria bacterium. The sequence continues at coordinate 2,481 of JADLEX010000076.1, forward strand.
CGCGAACAGCGCCGCGCCGCCCGACATCGCCACCATCATCGCCGCAAGGCTCGCGACCAGAAGACCGGTCTTCGACATGATGCGCCCTCCTCGATGCATGGATTCTACAACACCATCGTCGCGGGAACACGACCCCGGTTCGACCGACTTGGCCTCGGCCATCACGGTCGCAAACGTCCCGAAAACGCCTCGATGCGTGGCGGCCCACTGTCCAAAGCCCTCTCGTTTCCCTAAGATAACGCGGCTATGAAGCGACGCGTCCTCATCATCACCAGCGAAGATCTGTTGCGCCCCTCCGAGCCGGTCAGCGGCGGCGCGCTGCGCGTTCACGGACTGGCCGAGGGACTGCGGCGGTGGGGCCACGAAGTGGTGGTGTCGATTCCCCGCGACGCGCTGCGCGCGGAGGACCCCGAAACCGTCGCGCGCCACGCGCACGTGCCCGAGGACATGGCAAAGACCGTCTTCGACGCCATGCCGGACATCATCCTTGTCGAGCAGTGGGGACTCGCCACGTTTCTGCCCGAGTCCGAGATCCCCGTCGTGCTCGATCTGCACGGCCCGCTTTCGCTCGAAAACGCGTTCAAGGAAAAGGGCAACTTCCGGTCCGACGCGCTCACGAAGATCGACGCCCTGGCCCGCGCCGATCTGCTGTGCGTGCCCGGAAAGGCGCAAAAACACTATTTTCTGTCGTGGTTCCTGTTTTCCGGCGCGGACCCCAAAACGCCGCCGATCGTGCGCGCGCCGCTGTCCATGGACGACTCCGCGCCCAAGCGCGCGAAAAATCCGGAACGGGCCCTCGTTTTCGCGGGCAGCACGTGGCCGTGGATCGACCCCTTTCCCGCGCTCCAGATCGCCGCGCGCGAGGCCGAGGTGATCGAAAGTGCGCGCATCGATCTGTATGTCGGCGCGCCGAAACTCTCGTCCACGCACCCCCTCTACGACATCAATCGCGGCGTGTTCGCCGACTACGAGAAGCGCTTGAAGTCTTCGGCGGCGGCGCGTTTTCACGGGCTGATTTCGCGCGAAGCCCTGCTGGCGGTCTACGCGAAGTCGCGGGCGGCGCTCGACATCTATCAGCCGAACCCCGAGCGCGAGCTGGCATACTCGACGCGCACGGTCGAATACCTGTGGGCGGGACTGCCGGTCATCACGTGCGAAGCCATGGAACTGGCCGACGACGTGGCGCGATTCGACGCGGGATGGGTGGTGGCGCACGACAATGAGGCGGCCATCGCGGCGGCGGTGCGCGAGGCGCTCACGTCGGACGACGCGGTCCGCCGCAAAAGCGAGGGCGCGAAGAAACTCGCCGCCGAGCGTTTCGACCACAAGCACGCGACGGACGATCTCGCCCGCTGGATCGCCCGACCGAAACGGCGCGCGAAATCGGCGACGCTGGTTTCCGACATTCGCGATTACTACCGGCAGGACGCCGCGCGGTTCGTCTCCGAGGCGCGCGAGGCGGTCACGCGCGTCAACGAATCGATGCGCGACGCGGCGGTCGAGCACCAGAAGCTTCTCGCCGAAAAAGAGCAGCGCTACGACGCGCTTGTGCGCGACCTCCGCCAGAAGGACGACCAGTATCAGGACCGTCTGCGCGAGCAGTCGGAAAAACACGAGACGCGCTTCGAGGAGGCGCGCCGCGAAATCCGCAATTTGCAGGACGAGGTGAAGGACCTCTCGCGCAGAAATGTGGAAACCGCGGACGCCCTGCGCCGCGATCTGACCGACCGCTCCGAGCGCGAGATCGCCGAACTTCGCACGGCGCAGCGCGACGAGATCCGCGACGCGCAGGAGCGCCATCGGCTCGAAGTCGAGCGTTACGAACGCCGTGGCGCGCAGCTCGAAGAGGAGCTTCGGCGCATCAACCTCGACCGCGAAACCCTGACGCGCGAGCATGCCGAGGAGATCAAGGCGCTCGGGCGCAGATACGAGGATCAGGCGGTGGAGGCCGGGCGGCAGTCGGCGCGGGAGATCGAGCGCCGCGACGCCGAGATCGACGCGCTTCGAAAAAAGATCGACGACGCGCGCGCCGAGCTTCAGCAGGAAATCAAGCGCCTCAATCTGGAATCACAGGACGCCGCCCGGCGACACGACGACGAGATCAAGGCGCTCATCGCGCGCCACGAGGACGAACGCCGCGACGCGGCGAAGAACGCGCAGGAAGAACTCGCTCGGCGCGAGCGCCACCTGGAATCGTCCCGCGAGCGTTTCGAGATCGCGCGGGAGCTGCTGGAGAACCGGCTCAAGGAGATGGATGTCGAGCGCGTGCGTCTCGCCGAAAGTTACGACGAGCGGCTGCGCGAGGCGAAGACGACCGAGGAACGCATCACACGGTTGCTCAAGGACGCGCAGGACGAGGCACTCGCCGGCGACCGCCGCGCGAAGGATCTGGCCGAGATCGAGGGGAAGCTGCGCGAGGAACTCGAGCGCGCGCAGAAGGAACTCGTCGCGCGCGACGAGGCGATCGACGAACTCAAGACGAGGCTCGAAGACGGCACGCTCGCGCACGAAGCTGTCCGGAAGGAGTACGAAGACCGCCTCGACGCCGAGAAGACTCTGCGCGAGGAACTCTCGTCGTGCATCGACGAACTGACCGCCGAGCACGAGCGGGCGTTCGCCGACGTGTCGGGCCGGCTCGATGTGGAGATCGCGGCAAAGGACAAGGCGGTCAACGCCTACAACCACAAGCTCAAGGAACTCGAGGCCTCGGACGAGCGCATCCGCGAGTATCAGGGGCGGCTCGATCAGCTTCTCAAGGATTTCGAGGCGCGCTTTCAGGAACTCGACCGCATCATCACCGACCGCGAACACGACGTGCTGGTGGCGCGCGAGCGCTTTGAACAGCTCGAAGGGCGCATGGGCGAGCAGGCCGGCGTGATTTCGCAGCTCGAGCGCGAGCTCGGCCAGACGCAGGGCGACCTGCGCCGCACCGCGAACGACCTGAACGCGACCGTCGCCCAATTCCGCCTCACGCAGGAGGATCTGGCGAAGACGACGCGGCACGCAACGGATTTGGCGGGGGAACTGACGACGCTGCGTCACCGCAACACGCTGGCCGAGAAGATTCTCATCGACCTGCGCGCGAACGAGGCGCTCAGGGCGTCCACGAAACGGCGCTACCGGCTCGAGAAGTTTTTCGTACGCCTGCCGAAGCTCGGCATGCTCTGGGTCGTCAACCTGCTTACGAATTTCTACATGGAATCGTGGCAGAAAAAGCGCGGCGTGCAGATCTTTCCGGGGATGAAAAAGCTGGAGGCGGGGCCTCGCCCGAGGTGATGCGCGCCGCGCACCGCTGTTCGCGACCGCCTCTCAGGCGGTGCAAGAGGTCGCTTTTCCCCCCCGTCAGTCGGATGTGACATTCCGCCAAAGCGCGTGGTCCCGCGCGACCTGCCACGCCGTCGCGAATGAGCAGCCGACGTGACGAGCGACATCCGCGACGCGCAAGCCGGGCTCTCGTTCCAGCACCGTCCACACGTCCGCCCTCCATGTAGGGCCGATCAGCACGCGGTTGCGATAGCCGACGTGAAATCGAACGAGAGCGGAGGGCGACAGGACATCGGATTCCCGATCCCGGAGAACGCCGCCGGGAACCCGAAGCGCGGAATCCCGGAATCGCTCGTCTTCTCCTCGCCGGGAAATCCGGAACTCCGTTCCTGCGGAGAGCAGATCGATCCTCGGTCCTTTATGCGCGCCCATCAGGCGAGCGAATCGCCGGTCTTTGGTCTGCCACACGGCGACCGCGGACCAGTACGCGCGGACTCGGACGGAAGGGTGCGTTGATACCAGTCGAATCAGTCGATCCGCGTTGACGCGGGCGATGTGAATGCCCATCCAGGCAGTGAGGACTCCGAGAACGCGGTAATCTCCGACTTCCATTCCAAGCTCCGACGCGCGAACGAGCGTTGTTTCAATGTCGGCGTCGCCGTCCGGTTCGACCGCGAAGTTCATCCCGATTCCCGCCATGGCCGCGTTGATGTCGAAGGCACGTGGCGGAATGCCGATCGCGGTCGCGCGGCTAAACCCCATGGCCGAGCCTCCCCGAAAGATCGGCGAGTGTTTCGCGAACGTGCTGGGGCCACATCGGGTTCGCGTCCTGATGGACCAGCCAAGTTGCGGCCGCCGTGAGTTCGTCGCGTGTCGGCGCGAGAGCGAGGCAGTCTCCGAGGTCGGTTCCCCTGTCGCAAAGCGCAAAAAGCTTGGATTTGAGCAGGTCTTCTCTCCCGAGCGTCGCCAACTTCAACGCGATTCCGGAATACACGGGTTGGACTCGCAGAAGCCATTCACCCGGCAGCATCGGACCGAGATCCATAGGACCGTTGTTCAGCCAGTCGTCGCCAAGTTGGATCCCATCTCGGCGAGCGTGCGCCGCGAAGTCGCGCGCCGCTTCTTGGATGGCATTTGTTAGAGGAGGGTAAAGGACATCGAGATCACGGGTCTGTCGGTCGGTTACGCCCAGAAGCGCCAGGGCCGAGCCCCCGACAATGACGGCCTCGAAACTCAGCGAGCGCTCCGAGAGCCACGTGTCGAAAGCTTTCATGGTCTCGCGCGGAACCATCCCGGTGTCCTTCGCAAGTATCGGTATATCCGATACCATGGTTTCCAAATTTCCGCAAGAGCCCTGCGGGAATCCCACGGCTGCGGCATCGCCGCTCGGTCGTGAGGTCGTTGACCTAAGCGGGATTACCGGTCACTCCTCCGTGACCGGCTCGACCGAAACTTCGCATGGGCAATACGTGACGCCCAGCGATCCGGGTCGCCGGTCGCGCACCACCAGCACCCACGCCTTGTGGCGGACATCGTATGCGAAGGGCGGAATGGGATTCGGCTCGGGATATTCCCACGCGCCGATGCTGACCTCGTAGCGCCCGCCCGCGAGATTGAGCATCCCGAACTTCAGGTGGATGACGTTTCGTCCGCGCAGTTTGCCGAATCGGCAGCCGCCCTCGTGCGTGTCGAAGCCGGCCACGACCGTACCATCGTCGGCGTGAAACGCGATGCGAAAGACCGGCTCGTCGACCTCGCCCTCGCACGTGAACGTCACGCGCACCCAGCAGTTCATGCCCGACTCGAAACACTCGACGTCGTGCGCGAAGAAGTTGGAGAAGACGGTACTCTCGATCGCGAGCCCGCGGCCGTGCTGCGCTAACGTGATGCGCGCGCCGTCGTTTTGCAGATCGGCTTCAAAAGGTTCGTAAAAAAAATAGCGCGACTGCGGGCGCAGCTCCCGCTTTTCGAGCTGCATGCACACGATGCCCGCGTTCTGCGCGACCTCGTCGGGCACCTCTCCCGGATTCAGGTAGAACTCGTCGCGCTCGATGTCGTGATAGATCCGCCAATAGTCCGCCCAGCGCGATTCGTGGTCGACGCACCACGCACGGCGTGCCTCGTCCGCCCACGTCAGGTAGCGCTTGCCCTCGCGGGGATCGACCTCACCCAGAATCGCGGCGCGGATGAACCACAGGCCCGACGGATGAATCACGCGCTGGCGCGTCGTGTATTCGTTGTAGTGCCGCTGCTGATACTCCTCGCCGTGCCACTCCTCGCTCTCGATATGGCAGCCGTCGTGGTTGAATGGAAATGACAGGATCGCGCGTCCGCCCGGCGCGAGTACGCGACCGATCTCGGCGGCGATGCGCGAATCGTCGGGCAGCGGCGCGTGCTCGAGCGTGCTCACGCACATCACGAGGTCGAAACTGTCGTCGTCGAACGGCAACTCGGTCGCGTCGGCCTGCATCACGGCGAGCCGTCCGTCGGGGATGTCGAGCGAGCGCGCGAGGCCGTCCACGTAGGCCCGCAGTTCATTGGTGAGCGGTTTGCGATCGACCGCGGTGACGCGCGCGCCGAAGTCCGCGGCCATCCACAACGGCAACGCGTTGATGAACCCCGCGCCGATCTCCAGCACGCGCTCGTTTTTTTTGGGCGCGGCCATCGAAAGCGCGAGCGGGTATTCGAGCCATCGAAAGTAGTTGCGACGCCCGGCGAGTTCGGGCTCGCCCAGACGGCGCACGAACGCCGTCAGATCGCCCAGATCGTGCGTGAGCCAGGGATGATTTGTTCCGGCGGTTTTCGACATCGAGCCGATCTTGCCCTCAATAAGAAGCCCGCGGGCCGATGGGACCCGCGGGCCGAATGTTTCTTCGTATCAGACGATCATGCGCGCGGTGAGATCATCCCGCACGCGCGGCGCCGTCATCAGCCGCAGCATCCGCTGTCATCGTCGTCGTCGTCATCATCGTCGTCGCCCGTCGATGCGTCGTCGTCGCCGAGACCGCCATCGTCGTCGTCGTCGTCGTCATCGTCGTCGCCGGTCGAATCGTCGTCATCGTCGTCGTCATCGCCGCCGCCGGTCACGGTGACCAGCACCTGGTCGGCCGCGGAGGTCTGCATGCCGTCGGAAACCACGAGCTGGAAGATGTACTCGCCGCCATCGGTGGCCGGGAAGCTCGCCGTGTCGGTGTCCGCGCCCGAGAGCGTCGCGTCGGGACCGCTGACCTGCGCCCACGTCCACGTGGTGATCGGGTCGCCGTCGGGATCATAAGAGCCCGTGCCGTCGAGATCGACAACCTGGCCCACGCCCACCTCGGCGTCCTCACCGGCGTCGGCGACCGGCGGATTGTTCTCGGTGTTGATGAAGCGAACGACGGTCATCTTGTCGCCAACCGCGAAACCGAGCCGCCCGTTCACCATGTGGATTCCGCGCAGGCCGCCTTCGCCGGCGTAGTCGTCGGCGTCCCAGGTCGCGCCGCCGTCGTCGGTCTTGAGAATCACGGAGTTGTCGCCGGCCGAGTAGCCGACCGCCCAGCCGACCTGCTGGTTCAGCATCTGGAAATCGGCGATGAAGTACAGGTCGCCGGGGGTGCCGACGCCGGGGACCTCGGGGAGCACGCCGGAGGTCCAGGTCGAGCCGCCGTCGGTGGTGTAGGACAGGTCCAGCAGACCGGCGTCCTCGTTGAGCGCCAGCAGCCAGCCGTGGTCGGCATCGAGAAACTGCACCTTGTGATAGCCGACCGTCTCGTCGCTCTTGAGCACCGTCCAGCTCGCGCCGCCGTTGCTGGTGCCGAAAAGCTGGCCGTAGGTGCCCAGCGCTTCACCGGACCCGCGCTCGGTGGGCTCGCCCCACGAGTCGTCGGGGTTGTCGTCATCCGGTCCGCCGTCCCACCACGTGTCGTCGTCGCCCTGCTGTTCTTCGGCGGCCAGGTAGATGTCGTTTTCGGACGCCACGGAGACGCTGTAGATCGTCGCCTCGTCGAACGCGCTCGGCGCGTCGGCGAGCTTCGACCACGTGCCGCCGCCGTTGCCGGTCGCCCAGATGCTGTTATTCGCGCCGGCGGTGACGCCGAACGAATCGTCGAGGAAGTCCACGGCGAAGAGCGCGGTCTCGTTCACGACCTGCGGAAGCGCGATGTTGTCCCAGCTCGCTCCGCCGTCCGACGTGTTGATGATGTACGGCTGCTCGACCGACAGCAGGCCGCAGTCGGTGAGCGAACCGGCCCACGCGCCGAACGCGAGACCGTTGCCGCCGTCCGTGAAGTGGATGGCGTCGGCGCTCACCAGCGAGCGGCAGATGAAGCCCGGCCCGAGACCGATGTTCATCGTGAAGATCGCCTCGACGGTCGTGCCGCCGTCCAGGCTCCGGAAGATCATCTTGTTGTCGAAGATCGACGACAGCGACGTGAAGTAACCCACGCCCACCATCGTGTCCTCGTCGAAACCCTGAACCTGCCACATCTGGCCGTCATCGACGAGACTCGTGATCTGGGAACGCAGTTCCCAGAACGTGGCGTGGGCGGTCGCGGCGCCGAGCAGACACGCCGCCAGCACCACCAGCATTGCGAACCGTTTCATGACCCTTCCTCCTGATTGCGAGTCCATGGGACTGTCAAAATCGCGTTCCGCATGCGCCCGCTCGTCGTGTCGAACACCCGGCGCGGTCCCAGCGGATTGTTCCGAAGGATTTCGATCCTCGATCGATCGGCGAAGCCGCTGTGCGAACACACGAATGCCCCGCCGCCGATACTCGGGTGTTACCTATCACGCGAAAGCGGTGTTTGCAACCGAAATCCGCGAAAATCCTCGTGAAGCGCCGCTCGAAAAGCCCGGTTCGCGCGCGCATCAAACCAACGTGCGTCATTGATTTTTTCGACTTCGACGTGTATCGAGACCGGGTCTCAGGCCGGGTATTGCAGAGTTACGGGCGCCTTCCAAAGGCGGCGCGGACGATTCGGTCGGGAGGCGCAATCCCGCGAAGAACGACCGGCGGATGCCGGGGCAAGGAGTCGAGCGTGATCGGCGGAATTCTGGCCGGACAGGCGATCGCCAAGGCGGGCGTCAAGTGCGTGTTCACCCTGTGCGGCGGGCACGTCGCGCCCATTTACATCGGCCTTCAGATGAGCGGCGTGCGCATCATCGACACCCGCCACGAAGCCGCCGCGGCCCATGCCGCCGACGCCTGGGGCCGCCTGACCGGCATCCCGGGCGTGGCGATCGTCACCGCCGGCCCGGGCGTCACCAACGCCGTTACCGGCATCGCCAACGCCTTTCAAGCCGAAAGCCCCATGGTCCTCATCGGCGGCAAGGTCGGCATGACGCGCATGGATCAGGGCTCTCTTCAGGAGATGGACCAGCTCTCGCTCGTTTCGTCGATCACCAAATGGCGGGCGTGCGTGTACGAGACCGCGCGCATTCCCGAATACATCGCCCGGGCGTTCCACGTGGCGAATACGGGACGCAAGGGCCCCGTGTATCTGGAGATTCCCATCGACATCCTGCTCAAGCAGGACGAGCCGCGTCACGCCGGGCCGCGCACGCCTCTGCCGGACGAGGGCGCGTCGCAGGCCGACGTCTACATGGTCGAGGAAGTGGCCCGGCTGATCGCGCACGCCGAGCGGCCCGTCATCGTCGGCGGCGCGTCGCTGCACTGGGACGGCGCCGCCCAGCAGCTCGACGAATTCGCCCGGGCCACCGCCGTGCCGGTGTACCTGAATGGCCTCGGTCGCGGTCACCTGCCGCACGACCACCCCAACTTTTTTGCCCACACCCGCAAGCACGCGCTGGCCAAGGCCGACGTGGTGGTGCTGATCGGCGCGGAAGCCGACTTCCGCCTCGGCTACGGACGCGGCATCAACAAGGACGCAAAGATCATCAAGATCGAGCCCGACGCGTTCAAGGTCGGGTTCAACGTCGATCCCGAGCGCGTGCTGGTGGGCAACGCGCGTTTCATCCTGCGCCAGCTCACGCTGGCGTGGCGGGGTCGGTCCGACGCCGCGCCAAAGACCGCATGGCTCGCCGAAATGCGTGAAATGGAAGCCGCCGCGTGGGAAGCGCTGCGCGAGGAGATGGAGTCGGACATCTACCCCGTGAATCCCAATCGCTTCGGCGCGGAGATCGCCAAGGCGATCGACAAGGACACGATCATCATCGGCGACGGCGGCAACATCGTCGCGGCGGTCAGCAAGGTTCTGCCCCTCACGAGCCCGCGCCAGTGGATGGACCCGGGCAAGTTCGGGTGCCTCGGCGTCGGCATGCCCTTCGCCCTTGCCGCACAGGCCGCGTTTCCCGAAAAGAAGGTGCTCGTCGTGTTCGGCGACGGCTCGGTGGGCTTCAACGGCTTCGAGATCGACTCCGCCGTCCGCCAGAACCTGCCGATCGTGTGCGTCGTCGGCAACGACGCCGCCTGGACGCAGATCCGCGCCGCGCAGATCGAGTCGGCCGGCGAGGAATTCGCCGCGGCCACGCTGCTCGCCCCGACGCGCTACAACCAGTTCGCCGTGGGGCTCGGCGCCGATGGTTACCATGTCGAGAAGGCCGAGGACATCGCGCCGACGATCCGCCTCGCGTTCGAGCGACGCCGGCCGGCCATGATCAACGTGATGGTGGACGCCGCCCTCAACGGCCGCGGCGTCAGCTACATCGCGGCAGGGTTGTCGTAAAGGACGTTTGGAAAGAGATCGACCGAACAGTTCACAATCGGCGGCCTCGTTTCGACCACGGGCTTTCGGCCATCTCGAAGCCCTCGCCACGCAACGTGCCATCGCCGTAAGCGGCGGCCATGCGCGTGCGAACCCGTTCGATCAGGGCGGGCAGATCACTTTCGTCCAGCCCCGCCGTCGGCTCGGGCGCCAGGAATTCGACTTCGACATCGCCGGGGACCACGGTCTTTTTCCAGTTGTCCATGACCAGGTGGGAGCCCCGGATCACAAACGGCACCACCGGCACTTGCGCGCGCACCGCGAGGTGGAAAAGCCCGCGCTTGAACGATCCCATCTCGCCGGTTTTGCTGATGCCGCCCTCTGGATAGGACAACACATGCCGCCCCATCGCGATTTTTTCGGACGCCTTTTCCATCGATGCATACGCCTTCGCGGGCGATTTTCGGTCGATAAAGATGAACTGCATCAAACGCATCGCGCCTCCGATGAACGGAACGAAGCCGAGCCCCCGCGTGGCGATGATATGCAAATGCACCGGGACCACCTGCATCGCGACGGCGAAATCGAGGTAGCTCAGGTGGTTCATGACGATGACCGACGGCAGATCCCAGTCCGGACGTGAAAGCCCTTTCACGTAGATCCGAGCGCCACACAGGTCGGCGAGGATGTGCGTCCACGCCTGGACGTAGCGATAGAAAAAACGAGGGAACGGATAGCCGAGGATGTAATAAAAAGGGACGACCAGCAGCGTAAAAAATACGTAGCCGATGGCGACCCACGCAAAACGCACCCGCGCCCAAAACAGCGCGGCTCCAGTCAACGGCATGTCCGGCTCCGATTCGTGCGTCTCCTTTACGGGAGTGAGGCGCGCACCGCAAGACGTGCGGCGGCGCGCATTGTCATCCTGAGCGCCGTCCCCTTCTGTCATCCTGAGCGAAGCGAAGGATCTCGTCTGAATGCGAGACAAGGCCCTTCGCTTCGCTCAGGGTGACAGGCCCATGACTCGCAGCGCTCGCCTCCCCTCTCCCGTTTGACGGGAGAGGGGCTGGGGGTGAGGGCTCTTGCCTCCGGCGGATTTCCGCGCGATACGGGCGCGTGATGGCCGACTCCCTCACGCCGTTTCCCGATCTCCGCGAACTTCGCGCGAATCTCGCGCGCCTCGCGCGCGCGCGCGTGGCGGTGATCGGCGATCACGCCCTCGACGCCTATTGGGATCTCGACGACGCGCCGGGCGAGTGGTCGCAGGAGACCGGCCTGGCTACACGCACGGTGCGCGCGCAGCGGTACGCCCCCGGCGGCGCGGCGAATGTGGTCGCGAATCTGTGCGCGCTCGGCGCGTGCGACGTGCGCGTGATCGGCGTGCGCGGCGACGACCCCTTCGGGCGCGAACTCGCGCGGCAACTGGCGGCGGTCGGCGCGAACACGGACGGGCTCGTCGTTGACCCCGGCGAGCAGACGCTTGTTTTCGTCAAGCCGATCCAAAGCGGCGGGGAACTCGCGCGCATCGACTTCGGCACGCATCGCGCGCCGGGAGAAGTGACGCTCGCGCGGCTCGTGGATTGCTTGCGCGCGGCGATCGGCGACGGATGCGCGATCGTCGTGAACCAGCAGGTGGACACCGGTCTGCTCGCACGGGAACGGGCGGAAGTGTTTCGCGATGCGCTCGCGCAGGCGCCGAATCGCGTCGTCGTCGACTCGCGTCATCATCCGCTCGTGTTCGGCCCCGCCGTGCTCAAGCTCAACCGCAAGGAAGCCGCGGCGATCGAAAGCCGGCGCATCGATTCGATCGACGAAGCCCTCTCGCTCGCGCGCGAACTCGCTCGACGCACGGCGAATCCCGTCCATCTCACGATGGGCGCTCGGGGCGTGCTCGTCGCGCATGGCGATTCGTGCATTCACATTCGGGGCGTGGAACTGCCCGGGCCGATCGATCCGGTGGGTTGCGGCGATACGTTTGTCGCGGCGCTGGCGGCGGCGAGGTGCGTGGGGATCGGCGAAGTCGAAGCGGCGCGCATGGCCAACCTCGCGGCGGCGGTCACGGTTCAGAAAACCGAGACCACCGGCACGGCGACGCCCGGCGAGATCGTGGACCTCGCGCGACGATTCGGTCCGTCCACCGCCTGACCGGCCTGGTCAGTCCACCGCCTGGCAGTCGTAGTCGGCGACGACGTTCTCGGTCAGGCAACCGTGCAGGTCCGCGCATTCGCACATCGCGGCGTTGCACGCGTCCTCGCCGGCGGTTTCGAGGCACTTCTCGCGCTCGCAACGGCAAAATCCGAAGCAGGTCGTGTCGTCGTACTCCAGGCACTCCCCGGTCGATTCGCTGTCGTCATCCGCCTCGTCGTCTTCGTCGTCATCGCACGCCGCCAGAAACATCCCGACGGACATCAACAGAATCGCGATTCCGACCAGCGAAAAACCCCACGATGTCATGGATACGCCCCTTCGAATGCCGCGCGAATATTGCACGCGCCGCGCCGCCGTGTCGAGCCGTGTCGCGCGTCGGACCTGGGGGATCTCCCGGGGCGACGACCCCGGAATTCAAAGACTATCCTACGCTCAGCCGCTACAGTCTCTGAAATCCGTGACTCATTCATTTCATGCAGTACATATCCAGATTTCCGACACGCGAACCCGCGATGCACGCGGCCGGCGGCTCGCGCCGAGCGGCAAAAAGGGCATTCCCATTTCGAGCGCGTTCGATCAATAATATGCTTCGCGAAAGAACGAATCAGAATGGATCTGGACGCCATGAAACATCCCATGACTGTTGCGGTGCTGGCCGCGATGTTGACGTTTTCGGCGGGTACGTCGTCGGCCGAGGACGCGCCCGCGTGGTTCAACGGCTTCGACGAAAAATCGGCGGGATTCGAAAAGGTCGCCGTCTTCGTGGACGCCGCCGTGACGAGATATCTCGAAAACGGCAAGGTCTTCGTCTCGAAGTCCGAATCCATGTCGCTGGCGAGCGCGCTCGACGATCAGCTCGACGCGACGCTCCGGAAACTCGGTTACGCCGAGACGGCGCACGCGCACCTGTTCTCGGCATCGTATTCCGACGTCACGCGGGCGCACGCTTCCGAAACCGGCAAGCCCATCGTCGACCAGACCGCGCCGTTCCACCTCGATCCCGATGTGGTGCGCGTCGCGCAATTGGCGGATGACGTGCGCGGCGCCATCGCCCTCACGGCCGACTTGGCCGCGGGCGCGAACCCGGCGGGCGCGACGCTGACTGAAGAATCGGCTCGGCGCATCGCCGGCAACTACCGGGCGAACGGCATCGCGGTCGTGATCGCCGTCGGGCACTTCGAGGACAAACCCGTGCGCGAGTTCCCCACGCCCGATGCCGAACGGATGCGACGCCTCGACGCGCCCTTGCTGGCGGTGGCGTATTACGAGGGAAACTCGGGCAAGCTCGTGTTCTTCCGGCGCACGATCGACTGGAAGAAGGCCAAAGAGGCCGCCGTCGTCTCGGCGCTCAAGGACATGCACGACGGATTCCCCAAGGCGCGCGTCGGCGGGCGATTCGCGGTGCCGCCCCTGCCCCGTTTCGATTCGTCGAAGAAGGACGATGACGAAAACGCCCTGGCCTTTTTCGCGCAAGGCTCGGATGTCGAATCCGGGTTCGAGTCGCAGCGCCTGGGCGTCATCAAGTCGCGCACGCCGGTGCCGTTTTCGTCAGTCCCCACGGCGAACCGCAACGACACCTCGATGATTTCGCCGAACACGGTGGTGCGCATCATCGGGCGGCACAGCATCTATGTGAAAGTGGTGCTGCGCGACGGGCGCGTGGGCTGGGTGCCGATCGACTCGGTCTGGCTGCGCAGCGGCGCGCCGCTGAACTAAACCGGCCCGTTCCCCAGATCGCGCAGCCATGCGCCGTCGTCCAGCGCCGCGCGCATTTCGCGGAGAAGAACGTCGAAGACCTCGCGCACGGGCTTGATCTCGTCGCACAGGTAGCACGACTGCCCCGCACTCACCGAGCCCTGCTCGACGTCGCCGTTCACGACCGCGAGACGCACCCGCCCGCGCCCGATGAACTCACGGATCTCGTCGTCGCTCGCGCCGCCGTCTTCCAGTTCGCGCAGCCGGTCGGATGTCGGATTGTGCACCACGCGCGAGGGGCTGACGCGCACGGCGGTGACCATCGTGCCGCCGTCGCCCGCCTCGCGGATCTTGCGCTTGAACTCGTCGTGCGCCTCGCACTCCGTCGTGAGGATCATCCGCGTGCCGAGTTGCACGGCGTCGGCGCCGAGCATGAACGCCGCCGCGACCTGCCGGCCGTCGGCGATGCCGCCCGCGCAGATCACGGGGACATTCACGGCACGTTTGACCGTGCGGACCAGAACCATGGTGGTGGTGCCGTCGCGCGAGACGTGCCCGCCGGCCTCGTAGCCCTCGGCCACCACCGCGTCCACGCCCGCCTGCTCGCTCTTGATTGCGAGGCGCGCCGAAGGGACCACGTGCGCGACCTTGATGCCCGCCGCGTGCAGAAGCGGCGTCGTGCGCGCGGGGTTGCCCGCGCTCGTGAAGACGATCTTCACGCCCCCGTCGGCGCACACGCGCAGAAGATCGGGCGCGTGTTTGTAGAGCAGCGGCACGTTCACGCCGAAGGGCTTGGTCGTGAGCGAGCGGACTTTGCGGATCTCGTCGGCCAGCGTGTCGGGGCGGTTGCTGCCCCCGGCCAGTAAGCCGAGCCCGCCGGCCTCGCTCACCGCCGCGGCCCACGCCGCCGTGGAGACGTGAATCATCCCCGCGCCGATGAACGGCAGCTCGATTCCGAACAGATCGCAGATCCGGTTGCCCATGCCTTTCCTTTCAATGCCGCGGCCCTCACCCCTGCCCCTCTCCCGTCATGACGGGAGAGGGGTGCCCCGAGCGCACGCGAGGGGCGGGGTGAGGGGCATTCCGCCCCCCAACGACGCGCGCCCGCCGGCCGAAGCCCGCGGGCGCCGCGTGCGCGTTGTGCGCCGATCTCACACGCCGTCGAGGATGATCGGCTGCTGCCGCTCGAACCACGACTCCGGGTTCTCGAGGTACTCGATGCTCGATTCGAGCAGTTCCTTGTGGGCGCGCTCCTCGCGGACCATGGCTAGGTAGAACTTCTTTTCTTCGGGATTCGCCGTGGTATCGGCCGCCTTCTGGAAAAACGCGATGCCCTCGGTCTCGAAACGCACCCCTTCCTTGAGCACGGCGAGATCGTCGGCGCTTCCCACGAGTCGCGAATCCGGACGATCGAGTGACCTCGTGAAGATCGTTTCGCCCGCAGTGGCGTCGAGGTCGAAGTCCTTCTCGTCGAACGCGCCGCCTTCCTGGATCTTCGAGACGATTTTCTTGATCGTCGCGGTGTGCTTGAGCTCTTCCTTGGCGAGAAACGCGAGAATTTCCCGGCCGAGGGGGTGCGTCGAGCGTTCCAGCGCGGTCATGTAGAGGTTGTAACCGTCGTCCTCGGTCTGCAGCGCGATCTTGTATGCGTCCATGGCGGTTGCCCCTGTTTCGTCGTTCACCGATCGGTTGGACCGGCGAGTTGGTGAGATTATATCCGAATGACCGGCTCGGACAAGCGCGAGGAACCCGTGCGCCCGCGATTTTCGCCCTGGGCGGCGGGCGACGACTTCGGTCTCCATTGGTCGCGGGGCACTCTCGCGAGGAATGCCTTGCGTTTGCCGTCCAAACTTGTGTAGAAGTTCACATCCAGTCGGCAGAGATTTGAGTTCCCGCGCGAGCCCGAAACGGCTCGCCGGATGCGCTCCCGCCGACGCGAATCAGATGAACACACGAATTGCGCGCCACATGGCGTCGAAGGGAGCATCCGGATGCGTTTCGGTTTCATTTTGCTGGTGTCGGTTTTGCTCCTCCTAACTTGCGGATGCGAAAGCCAAAACGGAAGCGATGGATCGACCGGTCCGCAGGGCGCCTCCGGCGAACCGGGCGCTGACGGCGAGAATGGCGAGCCGGGCACGACCGGCGCAACCGGTGCCGATGGCGAACCGGGAGTCGACGGTCTGGAGGGAGAAACCGGCCCGGCGGGTTCTCAGGGTCCGACAGGGGAGCAGGGTCCGACAGGGGAGCAGGGTCCGGAGGGGCCGGAAGGACCGGAAGGTCCGGAGGGGACGGAGGGACCGCAAGGACCGTCCGGAATCATCAAGGTTCTCGATTTTGACGGGCAATTCGGCCCAGCGCAGTTGCCGGGAAACAATGGGAACACGGTCATCAATCCATTGGCGTGTCGAACGACGTCGCACGTTGCGGGCGCAAACGAAATCGCGATCGCGACTTTTCACGGAACGGCGACACCGTCCGCGGCCTCGACCGATATCATGTACATCGACGTGATGGTTTCCCAGAACGGCGGCGCGTTCTCGACCGCGCTGGCCGGCTACGCCGCGGAAGGATTCGCCGACTCCGTCGCGGCTCCCAGTGTTGCCAAGCGCATCGCGTTGACCGCTGGCGTCTCTTACGTCTTCGGCGCGGGGTTCGGGTCGAACGCCGTCATGAACGTCGCCACGGGCTCGTTCTGCCAGGGCGTCGTGACCATCGCGAAAATTGACGACTGACCTTTCGCCGGGGCGGTGACGCGCTCGGAGTCGCTATCGATTGGTCTCGAATCGCTCGCGGATCTCATGGACGCGGCGGCGGTTGACGCCGAGGTCCGACCAGCCGTCGCGCGAGGCCGAGCGCACGTGCAGCAGCTTGGCGGCGTGGAGGAAAGCACAGCTGCCGACACCCTGATTAGCCGGACGGATCGATCGTTTGCGACGTTAACGGAAAGGTGTATTCTTCGTATGTTGCGAGGGGCAAACTACGGAGTCGAAATGAAACCTTACGTGTCTGTTGTTGCTGTTCGACTAGCCGCCTTTCTGCTCCTGGTTGCGATCACCTCGGCCTGCTCTCCGGATTCCGAAGATGGCGATGACAATTCGGACGTCGAACCGGACGACCAAACCGAGCCGGATGACGATACGGTCGATGATGACGACGACACGGCCGACGACGACTCAGTCGCACCGCCGCCCTGCGGGCCGGTGATCGAGCCGCTCGTCGAAGGACGTGTCATTTCCGACGCGGACCTCGCGACGCTCGCGGACGGATCGGTCGCCATCGTTTGGACGGAGCGGAACTCCCTCGAATCGCGCGTCGTGGTTCAAATCTGCGCGGCGGAATCGTCCGGCGAATACGGCCCCATGGACATCCAGGACGGAGCCATGGACCCGGCGGACGTCTCCGCAGCCAAAGTTGCCGCGATGCCGGATGGCGGATTCGCGATCGCGTTTCTTGCTCAGTCGGACTCGTCTCTTCGAATCGCCGCACGTTGGTTCGACGGAGCCCAGCAACCGACGACTTCGATCGTCGATGTCGCCGAGGTTTCCGATCCGGACGTCGATCCCCGCATCGCGGTCGACTCGGCCACCGGCGACGCACTCTTCTCGTGGGGAGCGCAGCCTGAACTTGGGGGAGATCACGTGCTTTCCGGGCGGCTGTTCGACGCATCGGGAGCGGCTGCATCGGATGTCTTCCAGGTCCCTTTCGCACACGCAATTTCCTGGCACTCGGTCGCCGCATCTCCGTCCGGCGACTTCGTACTGGCATGGTTCTCAGTCGCGCCCACCGTCGAATCCAACGCAAGCCACAGCGTGAAAGATGAACCATCGGACCCCAAGTCTATTTGGGTTGCATCGATCGACCATGACGGCAACGTGACGATCGGTCCAATGGAACCGGATGTCGCTTCGTTGGGATCCTCGGCATATCCGTCCGTCGCGCGCATGTCCACCGGCGTGGCGTTCGGTTGGAGTACCGGCTTTGGAGACTCATCCGTCGCTTACGCCGATCTGCTTTCACCGGAACTTGCGCCGACGTGGGACAGTTCCGTTTTATTGAGCGACTCGTACGACCGCAACGGGCCGGTGAGCGTGGCCGCACTTGATGATGAAACGATTCTGGCAGTCTGGTACACAACCGAATACGACGCGGAATATGACGAAGCTGAGACCCACACCCTCGAAGCGACGAAATTGGACGCCGAAGGCGAGCGGCTCGCGGATCTGCACGTGCTCGGGTCCGCCGACGCCTTGTTCGAGGCGGGGTACCGCATCGCACCGTTCGGGGATGCCGGATTCTTGGTGGCGGCCTTTATCTACCCATACGAAGAAAGTGTTTCCGAGTTGACCCTGATCCACTGCGTGTGGGGCGACGAGCCGGGGTGCAATCCGGGGTTGTGAGAATGTTCGAGAGACGGTTTTTCGGCAGTGGTCGCCGCTTGCTCTCTCGTTGCCTTCTGCTGGCGACGGCGTTGCTTGCGCTCGCAACCTGCGACGCAGCGGACGACGATGATTCCGACGACGACACCTCGCCGGACGACGACACGACCGACGATGACGACGACGACGACGCGACCGACGACG